>ONVR01000388.1 GCA_900321335.1 uncultured Eubacteriales bacterium
ACCGATTACTACCTATGCGCTGTTTTATAACGGAGAGTATTTGACAAATGAGCAAATGAACGATACTAAATTTTTGAAACTGGCTGCCCGGTAAATTCAAGTTTGTATGCATGCTTCTGACTTTAGGCCTACAAAAAGGCCTTTTTTGCCCACATTCGTAGCAAGCATCGGATTTTGCCCCCAAAATCCGGAACAGTGCGACAAAACAGGCGTGGCCGTAACGGTCACGCCTGTTTCATATCACGTTTAGTCGATTACTGTCTGCCTCAAAGCACCATCCTTACGGAGGGCGACCCGATGCGGTCCCGTTTTTCTGCGCCTGTAAAAAAGCCGGAGAGAAATGCTCTCCGGCTGCTTATCATTATTATTCCTCCACCGGGTTCAGCGGGTTGACGTGGACCATGCAGTGCTTGACGCCGTCAAAGCGCTGCTCGATGGCGTCGTGGACGCTCTCGGCGATGATGTGGGCGCTCTCCAGAGACTGACTGGCGTCGGCGCAGATCTCCACGTCCACGTAAATCTTGGTGCCGAACTGTCTTGTGTTGAGCAGATCAATCCCCAATACGCCGGACTGGGAGAGGATCACCTCCCGCATTTTCCCCTCCGTCTCCTCGTCACAGGCCGTGTCGATGACCTCGGTAAAGGACTCCTTGAAGATGTCGTAGGCGACCTTCAGGATAAACAGGCAGATCACCAGACTGGCGGCGGCATCGGCCCAGGCAATGCCCAGCCGCGCCCCCAGAATGCCCACAAAACTGCCGATGGAGGACAGAGCGTCGCTCCTGTGGTGCCAGGCGTCGGCCTTCAGAGCCGTGGAGCTGAGAGTTTTTGCGGCGGCTATGGTGTAGTGATACATCAGCTCCTTGACCAGAATGGACACGATGGCGGCGATGAGCGCGGCCAGTCCGGGGACCGTAACGCTGCCGCCGGCGCGGATGCTCTCGATGGCCTTGTAGCCGATGGTCAGACCGGTGATGAGCAGCAGCACCGCCAGAATGATGCTGCAGACGCACTCCAGACGCTCGTGGCCGTAGGGGTGATTCCGGTCGGACTCCTTGCCCGAGATCTTCACGCCCACGATAACGATGACGGTGCTGATCACGTCGGAAAAGGAGTGTACCGCATCGGAAATCAGAGCGCCGGAGTGGGCGAGAATACCCACGATCAGCTTGCCCAGGGACAGAGCCAGATTACCCAGAAGGGTGTTCCGGGATACCCGAATGGCGAGATTGGTGTTGTTTTTCATGAAAAGACCTCCAAAGAATAGAAATACACCTGCAGAACAGATCACTGTCCCACAGGTGTAGTCAAAATCCCTGCTGCCAAAAAAGGCCCGGCCCCGTAGCGCGCTGCCGCGTTACCGCCTGCTCAGTTTGTACTGTAGTTGTTATGCAGTGCAATGAGTTTAGTCTATTAAAACATAAGATATAAAAGTTCGTCAAGGCTAATTTTTGCATATATGATATTTCTTCCGCATTCCTATTGTATGCGGGAGCGGGAAAAATGTGAAAAAATTTTGGAAAAGCCCTTGCAATCCGGGGCCGCCTGTGCTACTATATATAAGCTCTCACTTGAGAGCATGCAAAATGCGCCTGTAGCTCAGCTGGATAGAGTGCACGGCTACGAACCGTGAGATCAGGGGTTCGAGTCCCTTCAGGCGTGCCAGCCGCCGCAAGTCTTATGACCTGCGGCGGCTTTTTGTTTTGCCTTTGCGCCTTGCAATATGCGGAAAATCATGTATAATGTAGAAAAACCGGGATGGGAGAAATGCGCTGTGGAACGAAAAGACAAAATCAACTACTATCTGGATATTGCCGAGACGGTGCTGGAGCGCTCAACCTGCATCCGCAGAAAGTATGGAGCCATCATCGTGCGCAACGACGAGATCGTCTCCACCGGCTACAACGGTGCCCCCAGAGGCAGAAAAAACTGCATGGACATGAACTACTGCATGCGCGATGAGCTGAAGATTCCCAGCGGCGAGCGCTACGAGCTGTGCCGCTCTGTCCACGCAGAGGCAAACGCCATCATCTCCGCCTCCCGGGGAGAGATGATCGGGGCCACGCTGTACCTGGCCGGCCGCAACAGCAAGACGGGAGAACTGCTGACAGATACCACCTCCTGCTCCATGTGCCGGCGGCAGATCATCAACTCCGGTATCCGGCAGGTGGTGTGCAGAACGGGAGAGACCACCTACACCGTGACGGACGTGCAGCAGTGGATCGACGAGGATGACTCCCTCCAGAACAGGAGCTGACGATGCGGTCCTTACTTTTGCTGTATAATGTGCCGGCGGGCAAGGTGGCAAAGCTCCGGGTGCTCTGTATGCGCCTGGGCGTGAAGATCCGGCAGGTAGAGCCGGCCTGGTACGGGCTTCCCATCGGCGCCCTGACAGAGGAGACACCGCCGGAAGTGCCGGCGGACATTGCCGGGGAAGCGGACGACATCACCGGGGAAATGGCCGTCATGTGCGGGTTTAACGGCCCGATGCTGGACGATTTTCTCAGGGGCTTCCGCCAGAGCAGGATCCCGGTGATTCCCCTTAAGGCCGTACTGACGGAGGAGAATTCCAAATGGGATTCCTACACGCTGCAAAAAGAACTCTCCGCGGAGCATGAGGCCCTGAAACAGGGAATGCGCGCCCATGGAGAGGGAACCGGGAAAGGAGAATCGCAACCGTGAAGTATCATAAGTTTTTTGCCTGGGCAACCGTCGTCTGTTTTCTGCTTGCCATGATCACGGGCTACAAGAAAAAATGAATCGCAGGAGCCGCTCTTTCGGGAGCGACTCTGCCTTTTCCTTCTCCCGTTTAAAAAAGCGTAA
>ONVR01000272.1 GCA_900321335.1 uncultured Eubacteriales bacterium
ATAGCCTTGGACTGTCTGATCAACTCCTCCACCCCTAAAGGGCTGTTTGAAATATCGAGGATAAAGTTATCAGCCTGATTCTGTGACTCGTTGAGCCTGTTATAGACGGCGTTTTTGCTTGTTCCTTCTTCAAGTGTCTTGAGGTCGAATCGTTCTCCCCTGAACAAGTAGTCTGGCGTTTCTATCCCCTGTGGATATTCCACCTTGGGCATCATCCGAATATCACCGCCGAGTTTGCTCTCCAGCAGCTCGGCGATCTCTTTTTCATGGGCGTCATAGTCCAGTTTGACATTTTTTCCATCGAGTGTATAGATTTCTCCGTCCTGGACAAAGCCGTGAACATCTCGTACTTTGTGACTGTTGGGCGTGGCATGTGCAAACCACTCACGCGTAACGTCATCGTATCCGTATGTAGGTGATTCCGGCTTTTTGGGAGTATTTGTGACAATGACGTCCCTGCTCGTCTCCCGCGTCTCCTTCAGTCCGAAGCCCGCGATCTCCTCCCGGCTCTGCTGCCGCTTGAAGCCCGTCTGCTGGAGGAAATCGTCCTGCCGTTTGTTCCAGTAGGAAATCTTCGCCGCGGCTTCTGACGTGTCCTGTCCGGCGGCCTCCATGGCCTTGTATTCCCGTTTCCGGCAGCAAAAAATCGCCGCCCCTTTCGGAGCGGCGAAGCGATTGTTTCTAAATACCCAAAAACGTGCTGGCGATGGCAAAATACAGCAGCAGGGACAGGGCGTCCACGATGGTGGTGATAAAGGGGCTGGCCATGACGGCGGGGTCAAAGCCCAGCTTGTCGGCCAGCATGGGCAGGGACGCGCCCACGATCTTGGCCACCAGCACCGTAAAGGCGATGGTCAGGCACACCACCAGGGCAACGGTCATGGTGACGGTCTCATTGCCCAGCAGCAGCCGGTCCACCAGCAGCACCTTGGCAAAGGTGGCCAGGGCCAGCACGCCGCCGCAGAGCAGGGCCGTGCGGATCTCCCGCCAGATGACCCGGAAGTAGTCGGCAAACTCCGTCTCCCGCAGGGCAAGGCTCCGGATGATGGAAACCGACGCCTGGGAGCCCGCGTTGCCGCCTGTATCCATGATCATGGGGATGAAGGCGTTGAGGCAGATCACCGCCGTCAGGGCGGATTCGAACTTGCTGATGATCAGTCCCGTAAAGGTGGCCGACACCATCAGCAGCAGCAGCCAGGGGATACGGGATTTGAACAGGTCAAAGGGCGTATTCTTGCTGTAGGGCTTCTCCGTGGGCACGATGGCGGCCATCTTCTCAATGTCCTCCGTGGTCTCCTCCTGGAGGACGTCGATGGCGTCGTCAACGGTGATGATGCCCACGAGCCTGTTTTCCTTGTCCACCACGGGCAGAGCCATGAAGTCGTACTTGCTGAACATCTGGGCCACGTCCTCCTGGTCAGCCGTGGTGGTGACGCTGATGACGTTGTCGTCCATGATGTCCCGGATCCGGTCGTCCTCCTCTGCCAGGATCAGAGTCCGGATGGAGATATACCCCTTGAGGGTCTTGTCGTCGTCGGTGACGTAACAGGTGTAGATGGTCTCCTTGTCGATTCCCGTCCGGCGGATCCGCTTGATGGCCTCCTCCGCCGTCATGTTGGGCCGGAGACTGACGTACTCCGTGGTCATGATGCTGCCGGCGGAATCCTCCGGATAGTTGAGGATCTCGTTGATCATCTTCCGGGTCTCGGGGTCCGCCTGGCGCAGAATCCGCTTGACCACGTTGGCCGGCATCTCCTCGACGATATCCGCCGCGTCGTCCACGTACAGCTCGTCGACGACTTCTTTCAGCTCCTGGTCGGAGAAGCCCTGAATGAGCATCTCCTGGGTGTCGCTGTCCATCTCCACGAAGGTCTCCGCCGCCAGCTCTTTGGGCAGCAGACGGAACAGCAGGGGCAGCTTCTCCCGCTCCATATCCTCCATCACCGTGGCCACGTCGGCCGCGTTCATGGTGGACAGGAGATCCCGCAGGGTGGCATACTTTTTCTCTCCCATCAGCGTGGTGATGGTTTCAGTGAGATCAAATGTGATTTCTCTCAAAAAACTCCCTCCTTATATAAATGATGTAAGGAAGGGTCGTCGGTTTCAGCGGAAAGCAGCTACGGCAATGCCTCCGCCCAGTATCTTATCGTATCTACTTCGACCTGACGATCCTCCGGCACTGCCAGTATCCACTTGCTCACCTCCCGGCAGTTCAAAATTTTACACTTTATTGTACCCTACCGCCCGGCGTTTTGTCAATGACGGTTTCTCTCCGGCAGGCGCTTTTCCGTCGGCGGGCCTATCAAGGAAAAAACCTTTACACATTTGCGTTTTTTCTCTTGACAAGGCCCGGGGAATCGGTTACAATAGCACGGTGTCAATGAAAAATACTTTACGCCGAGGTGTGCCCCATGTCCGAAAAGACCCTGCAGATGACCCTGCTGTTTGACTTTTACGGAGATCTGCTCACCGACAAGCAGCGGGAGTATTTTGATCTGTACTACAACGAGGACTACTCCCTGTCCGAGATCGCGGAAAACGCGGGCATCACCCGCCAGGGGGTGCACGACATCCTTCTCCGGGCGGAAAACACTCTGACGGAGACGGAGCGCAGGACGGGACTCATAGCCCGGTTTGAGGAGATCCGGCGGAAACTGGAGACGGCCTCTGCCCTGACCGGGCAGATCGCCGGGGCGGAAACCCTGCCCCAGGCAAAGGCCCTGGCCGGGGAGCTGGCCGGGATCCTCCGGGAACTGAAAGGGTAAGGTGCTGCATGGCATTTGACAGCTTAACGGAAAAACTCAACGCCGCCTTCAAAAAACTGCGGGGCAAGGGGCGTCTCAGCGAGGCCGACATCAAGGAGGCCATGCGGGAGGTGCGTCTTGCGCTGCTGGAAGCGGACGTGAGCTATAAGGTCGTCAAGGACTTTATCCGCTCCGTGACGGAGCGGGCCACCGGCGCCGACGTGCTGGAGAGCCTGACCCCTGCCCAGATGGTCATCAAGATCGTCAACGAGGAGCTCACCGCTCTGATGGGCAGTCAGAACGCCAAGCTGAACATCTCCCCCAAGCCCCCCACCGTGGTGATGCTGGTGGGTCTGCAGGGCGCCGGCAAAACCACCAACGGCGCGAAGCTGGCCGCCTATATGCGGAAAAACGGCGGCAAGCGTCCCCTGCTGGTGGCCTGCGATATCTATCGCCCCGCCGCCATCAAGCAGCTGGAGACGGTAGGCGCTCAGCTGGACATTCCCGTGTTCCAGATGGGCACGGCCGATCCCGTGGACATCGCCAAGGCCGCTGTGGAGCACGCGAAAAAGCACGGCAACGACATGGTGTTTCTGGACACCGCGGGCCGTCTTCACGTGGACGAGGCCCTCATGGACGAGCTGAAGAACATCAAGGCCGCCGTGGAGCCCGACGAGATCCTGCTGGTGGTGGACGCCATGACGGGTCAGGACGCGGTGAACGCGGCCACGGCCTTCAACGACGC
>ONVR01000271.1 GCA_900321335.1 uncultured Eubacteriales bacterium
CGCGGCGCATGATCCGCTGGGCAAGACGCCCCCGGTTGAGCTGTTCACAGTGGCCGTTGACGCAGTTGATGTCCAGGATACGCATGTTGGACTTCAGCATCACATCCCGGGATTCCATCAGTTCCTCCAGGCTGATCCCGTCGATGGGGCAACCCATCAGGGATGTGCTGCCGCCGCTGATCAGGACCAGAAAGAGATCGTCCGGCCCGGAGGCGTCCACGATCTCCAGCATCCGGCGGCAGCCCGCCTCGCCCTCGTGGTTGGGCAGGGGGTGTCCTCCCACGAAAACCTCTGTATTATAATAGCGGTCGGTCTCCTCCGGGATCTTGACGATGATGACGCCCTTGCTCATCCGATCCTTCAGTATTTCCGTAGCGGCCATGGCCATCTGATTGCAGGCCTTCCCCGCGCCGAAAATGTACAGATTCTTCTTCTTGCTCAGATCCCACTGTCGATTTCCCACATAGAGGATATCGCCCTCCAGGCGCATGAAATCTTTGATGCGGCGGGTGGCGTCCAGCCGCTGGAGGACACGGTCTGTCAGCTCCAGGACTAAGCTCCGGGACTCCACATCCCCTACCGACAGGATCTCTTCTCTGTTTTTGATCATATTTGCCATATCTCGTCTCCAAACTCCGGGAATCTCCCGGTCTCACCTCTGCCCGGAACGCAGAGAAGAGGAGCTGTATTCCCCTCTTCTCCGTCCTGCTTGTTTTTCCGGGTCAATCTGTGCTGAGTACCATGACGGGAAGGAGGCTGCTGCTTTCCCTGCTGTCAAGCCGGAACTTCGCCCAGCTTGGCAAACTCCTCTTCCTTCTGCTTGTCGAAGGTGGGGTACATCTTTTCTTTGCCAACGAAACCGTAGATGATGCCGAGGATAATTGGAATATAGCAGGCCCAGACATAGGGCAGATATGCCCAGCTGGAAATATCGAAGGCCGTAGCCGCCAGAATGGCGCCGTTGCTCCAGGGGCAGATGGCGCCGAACATGGGCGCGCAGTCGTTGACCGTGCGGCAGAGGTTGATGCGGTGGAGATTGAATTTCTCGTTGTAAATCTTCAGATAGAGGTTGTAGTTCAGGATCATGGAGACATACACAGAGGAGGTCAGCCACACGAAGAGCACGGTGGTCAAAGAGCTGATCAGAATCAGAGAGCCTCTGGAGTTGATGACCTTTTCCATCTTGCTCATCAGCGCGTCCAGGACGCCGGAGCGAGCCAGGAAGCCCGCAAAGACCAGCGCAATCAGCAGCAGGATAATCAGGCTTGCGAAGCTGGAAACGCCGCCCTTGGTGAGCAGCTTGTCCACCGTCTCAGAGCCGGAGCCGGAAACGACGGCGCCGCTCCAGCAGGTGTTCAGCATCTCAATGATGGTCTTGTGCTGGAAGATCGCACCGGTGATGACAGCCAGCAGCACACTGCCGAACACAACGGGCGTGGTGGGGAGTTTGGTGAAGATAGCCAGACCCAGCATCACCAGCAGTGGGATCAGCACCAGGAAATTCAGGTTGAAGGAACCCTCCAAGGCGCCGATCATCTCACCGCTGAGCGCCACATCCACGGAGTCTGCGGAGAAGAAGAAGCCGACGATCAGATACAGGATTGCCGCGATCAGAGCGCCGAGACCGGTGGTGGGCATCATGTGACCGAAAATACGGAAGGTAGTCTCGCCGGAGATACCGGAGTTGAGGGCGGGCACGTCGGAAATGGGAGACCATTTATCACCCAGGAACGCACCGGAGACCGCAGCGCCGGCAGCCAGAGGAATGGGAACACCAAGGCCGATGGCAACACCCGCCATGGCGACGCCCAGGGAGGTGATGGTCGACCAGGCCTGGCCGGTAGCCATACTGACCACAGCCAGAACAAAGAAGGTCACAAACAGAAGCATGTGGGGGTTGATGATTTTCAGGCCCCAGTACATCAGGAAGGGAACTGTGCCGCAGGCGATCCAGGAACCCGCGACCGCGCCGACGATCATAATGAAGAAAATGGAGGGGAACGCACGCTTGACATTCTCAACCGCTTCCTTCATCAAATCGTCAAACTTGATGTGACAGACAAAGGTTGCATAAGCGCCGACAACCGCCGCGCTGAGGCCCAGGTTCAGCGCCGTAGCTGTGCCCCATTTCAGCGCGCCCATCAACATGATGAAAACGACGATCAGAAACAGAATCACAGCCTCGAGGAAGGTTACTTTTCTTGCTTTCTTCGGGGTTTTCTTGGGTTCTTCGCTCATGATATCCTCTCCTTAAAATTTTTTATCTTTTTCGGGGCATTCACATCTCCGGGAAGGCGCCGCGCAGGGTGTTCCTCGGCATAAGTCAGGGAAACGCACCCGTTCAGGCCAGGATCTCCTCGCCGGGGGAAGGAAGGCTCCGAGAAAAGTCGTTTCAACAGGCATTCGAACAATTCCACCATTATCGTTATGCTATTTATAACAGTGTTCTGTATTATAGAACAAAAGAAGAAAGCAAGGCTTTGGCGAGCGCAAAAGCCATAATCTGATCCGGCAGGCTTTTCGCGCCGTTCGCTGTCGCGTGCTTATGTTCTCTATTATAGAACGCTGTTCTGCTTTACAATCTTTGAAGAAGCAGCCCCGTCCGGGACGGGGCTGCAAAAACGGAGAACAGTTCTCCCAATCCAAGATTATGTTACACCTGCGCTCTGCCGCTTGTCAACTCTGCAGAATGTAAAATCCTGTGCATTGATTTTTGTACTATTTATACAAATCGAGCGACCTGTTCAAAGAACCTCCTCGATCTGGAAGGCGTACTCCTTCATTTTATTCGCCAGAAACTGGATCCTCTCATCCGTCAGCTTCTCCGGACTGCCGCTTATGCTCAGTGCACCGACCACTGTGCCGTTTCGCGCCTTGATCGGAACGCCCACGCACTTGATGTTCTCGGAATTCTCCATGTTGTCCACCGCATAGCCTCTGGCGCGAATCCTGCGCAGTTCTTCCCGCAGCGCCTCCTTGTCGGTGATGGAGTTTTTCGTGTAGGCAATAACGGGTTTTTTGAAATAGTTGTCCAGAAATTCCTCCGGCATGTAGGCCATCATCGCTTTCCCGCAGCTTGTGACGTGCATATAGTCCGTAGCGGCCCGCATAGCACCGGTCAGATAGCGGCCCTGGGATGGACGAATAACCTCAAGGTAATAAATGCGGCGCTGCATGGGTACCGTCAAGTATATGGTCTCCTCCACCTCGTCCGAAAGGACCTTCATATATTCCAACGCAATATTATGGAAATTGTACTTGTTGCCCACTGCACGGCTGAACTTAAGAATCCCCAGGCCAAGAGAGTACTTCCCCGTCTCCCGATCCTGATCCAGATAGTCCATCTCCACAAAGGTTTGCAGAATATCATAGACATTACTCTTGTTCAGTCCCAGTTTTTCGCTGATTTCCGACACACCCATGGGTTGTTTTTCGGCAAAGCAGCTCAGCACATCCAAGGATTTTTTTAGACTCTTAACCTTAACCGGCATGGCACGGCACCTTCTTTTATATTCTTACTCTGGCAGTCGAGGTTTCTCTTTTTGAATTATAATACAGCGTTTTTTCTTTCGCAAGTATTATCTCTGTCCGCCATCCCTGTTTTGGTTAACCCTCTCCCTGTTCTGTCCGGGCAAAGCTGTCAACGGTTCCGGGCAAGACCCGTCGAGCTCGTCTAATGATTCGATACGAAACAAAGCTTTGTATGCAGGATGGTTCAGAACACCTTGACGCCGCAGGATACACAAAGGCAGCCAATTCATGCCGGAATTCACATAGCATACAGGACTTTTTCAAACAACCCTGCATTTCAAAGAAAGCAAAGCAGCTTACAACATCTCTTCCAGCACCCGGCCGCAGCTTTGGCGGAGTGTATCGAGAGAGAGGCGGCCATCCTTGTGCGCTTTCAGCAGCGTCTTCACGACCTTCTTGCCGCCGGGCATGATGAGATCGACGCCCGCGTTGAGGCAGCCAGCCTCGTCCGCGCGATCTTTTCCGGTAGAGAGCCAGTCGGTCATCACGAGGCCGTCAAAGCCCCACTCGCCGCGGAGAATGTCGGTGCAGAGCTCCCGGTTGTTGGCGCAGTAGACGCCGTTGATTTTATTATACGCAGACATGACTGCCCGGGGCCGGGCCTCCCGGACGACGATGGCAAAGCCCCGCAGGTAAATCTCCCGCAGCGTCCGCTCATCCAGCTCGGAGGAGACGAAGTAGCGGTTTTCCTCCTGGTTGTTGGCGGCAAAGTGCTTGATGGTCACGAAGTTCCCCGGCGTCTCCTGCACGCCGCGGGTCACGGCGGCGGCCAGCTTGCCGGAGAGCAGCGGATCCTCGCTGTAGTACTCATAGTTGCGCCCGCAGAGGGGATTGCGCACGATGTTCAGCGCCGGGGCCAGCCACCAGGTAACGCCGTATTCCGTCATCTCAGCGCTGACCGCTCTCCCGATCTCCTCGGCCA
>ONVR01000270.1 GCA_900321335.1 uncultured Eubacteriales bacterium
CGGGACAGCGGCGCGTTTTTCTCCTATGAAACGAAACGGGTGGACGCGGTCTACCACGGTACGGGAGACGTGTTTGCCAGTACCTGCGTGGGCGCCATGGCCAGAGGCGAGAGCCTGGAGCAGGCGCTGACCCTTGCCGCGGACTATACGGCAGAGTGTATCCGGAAAACCGTGGACGATCCGGAGAGCAACTGGTACGGCGTGAACTTTGAACAGGCCATCCCGTATCTGATCGACCGCCTGTAAGGAGCCGATTTCAGTAATTGCACAAAAAAACAGACGCCGAGATCCGGCGTCTGTTTTTTTCGCATAACGATTGTAAAAGACATTTGGTCAAACAACTGACCCGAGGTATGCCTTTTAAGCCTGCTGCTCCTTGAGCTTGGCGAAACACTCGCTGCAGTACACGGGTCTGTCAGAGCTGGGCTGGAAGGGAACTCTCGCCTCACCGCCGCAGCTGGCACAGGTAGCCGTGAAGTACTCCTTGGGACCGTGAGCCGCGTTCTTTCTGGCGTCACGGCAAGATTTGCAGCGCTGGGGCTCGTTCTGGAAGCCCTTCTCAGCGTAGAACTCCTGCTCGCCGGCGGAGAATACAAACTCTGCGCCGCACTCTTTGCATACTAATGTCTTGTCTTCGTACATGATGAATCCTCTCTTTTGGATAGATAATATTTGCGTCAGCTTTCGCTGAATTCGCCGTGATTGAGCTGCTGTGCCAGCTTTTTGCGGATCCGCTGAACAGCGTTATCCACAGATTTTTCCACCTTGCCCAGCCTGTCCGCAATCTCTCTGTAGGACATGCCCTCCAGATACAGGGCCAGTACCCTTCGCTCCAGCGGGGACAGGGCGCAATCCAGCGCACGCCAGATCTCCGCAACGTCCTCCTTCTCCATGAGAAGCTGCTCCGGGTCCGGCGCAAACAGGTCAGGGGGATGGGAAAAGGTTTCCGATTCGATTGACAAAGAGTCGTTCAGGGGCTGGTTCCGCGTTCCGGCCGCCTCCCGCACAGCGGAGAGGATCCGGTTGTGGATGCACAGACGGGCGTAGGTGCTGAACTTGACGCCGCGGGCGGCGTCGAAGTGCCGGATGGCCGACAGAAGACCCAGCATTCCCTCCTGCAGAAGGTCCTCGCTGTCGCCCCCGGTGAGAAAATAGGGACGCACGCAGGAGCGCACGAGATTCCGGTGCCGGGCAAGAAGACATTCGCCGGCGATTTCATCGCCGCCGTTTGCCAGGACACACAGATCCTCGTCCGGGAGTTTGTCAAAATCCGTCATACACAATTCCTATGGGTTTTCATACATCCGATACTGATTAAGTATACTTTAGATTGGAAGCCGTTGTCAAGCGAATTGTTCAAATTATTTTAAAATCTCTTAAATGAACATTTGAATTTAATGCAATTTGATTAAATTAAACAAACGCTCTGCACACGTTTGTGCGGTTTGCTGTGATTTGGCCTCCACCATTACGCGGATGAGCGCCTCGGTGCCGGAGGGACGCACCAGGATCCGTCCGGAATCCCCCAGAGTTTCCTGTTCGTCCGCGATGGCCTTCTGCAGGGCGGGGTCCGCCATGATCCGGGCCTTGGCCTCATTGCCGCCGGCAATGGGACAGTTCAGCAGGACCTGGGGATACTGGGGCACCACGTCCACCAGCTCCGAAACCTTTTTCCCGGAGGCGGCGACGATGCTCAGGATCTTCACCGCGGCCAGCTGTCCGTCGCCGGTGGTGGCGTCGTCGAGAAAGATGATGTGGCCGGACTGTTCGCCGCCCAGACTGCAGCCCTTTTCCTGCATCATGGCCAGCACGTTCCGGTCTCCCACGTTGGCGCAGAGGATATCGATGCCGCTGTTCCGGCCAAACTCATGCAGTCCCATATTGGACATGACCGTCGCCACGATGGCGTTCTGCCGGAGCCGGCCCCTGGCCTGCAGATAGGAACCGCACATGGCCATGATCCGGTCTCCGTCGATCTCACGGCCGGTCTCGTCCACGATCAGACACCGGTCCGCGTCGCCGTCAAAGGCGATCCCCAGATCGAAGCCGCCGGAGACGACGAAGTCGCACAGGCGCTGCATGTGGGTGGAGCCGCACTTGTCGTTGATATTTACCCCGTTGGGATGGTCGGAGAGCAGTTCAAAGTCGATGGCAAAGTGGGAAAACAGCTTGGCCGCCGTGGCGGAGGCGGCTCCGTTGGAGCAGTCCACAGCCACACGGAGCCCGGAAATGGGTCCCTCAGCCTTCCCGGCCAGATATTCCACGTAGGCGTCGGCGCCGCGGCCCTCATCGTCAATGACGCGGCCCATCTCCCCGTGGGTTTTGACGGCTGTGGGGTAGATGCCGTCGATGAGGTCCTCGATCCGCGCCTCGATCTCGTCGGGGACCTTATAGCCGCTGTCGTTGAACATCTTGATGCCGTTGTGCTCGTACGGGTTGTGGGAGGCGGAGATCACGATTCCCAGATCCGCCTTCTTCTGTACCGTCAGATAGGCGATGGCGGGAGTGGGGAGCACCCCCAGAGGGATCACGTCGCCTCCGGCAGAGCAGATCCCGGCGGTCAGCGCCGCCTGGAGCATATCTCCGGAGATCCGGGTGTCCCTGCCGATGACGATCAGGGGCCGTTTGTGACGGGTTTCCGCCAGCACTGTGGCCGCCGCCGCCCCGGCCCGGTAGGCCAGGTCAGCCGTCAGCGTCTCGTTGACAACACCGCGTATGCCGTCGGTTCCAAAATATCTGCCCATGGTTATCCTTCCTTTACATTACAAATACGTGCGTCGGACGGCGCCGCCGCCGACGGGTGGATCAGTCGAGGCGAAGCTGCTCCGGAGCGTCCCGGTCCGGCGCGGGATTGCCGGCATAGGGGATCCCCAGGTGTTCGTAGGCCAGGGCGGTGACGCACCGGCCCCTGGGCGTCCGGGTGAGAAAGCCCTGCTGCATGAGGTAGGGCTCGTACACGTCCTCAATGGTGACGGGCTCTTCGTTGATGGTGGCGGCGATGGTCTCCAGACCCACGGGGCCGCCGTTGTAGTTGGTGATGATGCTCCGCAGCAGGCGCCTGTCGATGGCGTCCAGACCGCTGCGGTCAATGTCCAGACAGGACAGGGCGTAGTCCGCCACCTCCCGGGTGATCACGCCGTTGGACTTGACCTCGGCAAAGTCCCGGACCCGGCGCAGCAGCCGGTTGGCGATCCGGGGCGTGCCCCGGCTGCGGGAGGCGATCTCGTAGGCCCCGTCCCGCTCGATCTCCACACTCAGAAGATCCGCGGAGCGGGTGACGATTTTGGTCAGCTCCTCCGGGGTGTAAAGCTCCAGCTTCAGGTCGATGCCGAAGCGGTCCCGGAGGGGAGAGGAGAGCATGCCGGAGCGGGTGGTGGCCCCCACCAGCGTGAAGTTTTTCAGCTCCAGGCAGATGGAGGTGGCGGAGGGCCCCTGGCCGATGATGATGTCCAGCTGCTTGTCCTCCATGGCGGGGTACAGGATCTCCTCGATGGAGCGGTTCATCCGGTGGATCTCGTCGATGAACAGGATGTCGTTTTCGTTGAGATTGGTCAGCAGGGCCGCCAGGTCCTTGGGCTTTTCAATGGCAGGGCCGGAGGTCTTGCGGAGGGTGACGCCCATTTCGTTTGCGATGATGGCCGCCAGGGTGGTCTTGCCCAGGCCGGGAGGGCCGTGGAGGATCACGTGGTCCAGAGGCTCGTTGCGCCGCTTGGCGCCCTCAATGAAAACGGACAGGTTGCGCTTGACCTTCTCCTGGCCGATGTATTCGGCCAGCGTCCGGGGACGCAGACTGCCCTCTCCGTCGTCGTCCGGCAGCAGATTGGTGGACAGAAGAGTCTCCTCGTCGCCCCGGTAGCGTTCCTCCCGGGGTTCCGCCCGGTTGTCGTCGCTGAAATTGATGCTCATTGTTTCACACTGCCTTTCAGAACCTCACGGATGATCTGCTCCACCGTGAGGGC
>ONVR01000269.1 GCA_900321335.1 uncultured Eubacteriales bacterium
CGTACAGGACGTTTTTGGAAAGCCCAGTCTCCTCGGAGATCCGGCGGCACGCCTCTTTCAGGGACACGCCGTCTGCCCGCAGAGCCTTGATCCGTAAGAGAGCCTCTGCCTCGCTCACGGCCGGGGCGGTCTGCTCCGGCGCGCCTTCGATCACCAGCACGAACTCCCCTTTGGGAGGCGTCTGATCGTAATAGGAAACGGCCTCCGCCAGAGTCATGCGCAGGACCTCCTCGTGGAGCTTGGTCAGCTCCCGGCACAGGGCGATCCGGCGCTCCGGCCCGAAATACGTCTGCATATCCCGCAATGTGGGGATCAGCTTGTGGGGAGCCTCGTAAAAGATCATGGTGCGCTTTTCCGTTTTCAGGCTCTCCAGATGCTCGAACCGGCTGCGCTTGGCAGTGGAGAGAAACCCCTCAAAGGTGAAGCGGCCTGTGGGCAGGCCGGACAGGGCCAGAGCTGTCACGCAGGCGCTGGGGCCGGGGACGGCCACCACCTCCACGCCGTTTTCCGCGCACAGTTTCACCAGATCCTCTCCGGGATCGCTGATGGCGGGCATCCCCGCGTCGGTGACCAGGGCGCAGCTCTCTCCGGCCAGCAGACGCTGGAGGATCTGCTGGCCGCTTTTGGCCCGGTTGTGCTCAAAATAGCTCACCAGAGGCTTTTTGATACATAGGTGATTGAGGATCTTCAGGGTCACCCGGGTGTCCTCCGCCGCGATAAAGTCCACCTCCGCCAGCACCTGTTGGGCTCTTGGGGACAGATCGCCCAGGTTGCCGATAGGGGTGCCCACAAGATGCAGTTTTCCGCTCATGTGTCTTGCCTCCTGTGATAGATGCGCCGGATCTCCCGGCTCTCGCCGCCGTTTTCGTCGGTGAGCAGCAGAGGCGCCTGGATTTTCAGGGACGGCCTGCCGCCCCGGCGCCCCTCGATGAGAATGAGACTGGGAGGGCTCCCGGCGGTGTGCTGTACCAGACGCAGCCGCTTGGGCTCCAGTCCGGCCTCGTGCATGGCGCAGATGACCTCACCCAGCCGCTCCGGCTTGTGGACCATGGCAAAACGCCCCCCGTACCGGGTCAGATAGGCGCCCGCCGCGCATACGTCCCGGAGGGTACAGCTGCGCTCGTCCCGGGCCGTTGCCGTATCGCCGTCCGCGGCGCTTTTACCGCTGCCGGCGGGGTAGTAGGGGGGATTGGTGACCACCAGATCGTAATCGCCGGCCTTCAGCAGTTCCCGGTGCCGGCGCAGATCCCCCTGTATAAAGCGGACCCGATCCGTCAGACCGCACAGGGCGGCGTTTTCCTTCGCGGTCTGTGCCGCCTGGGGCAGAAGTTCAATGCCGTCCACGGTGATCTCCGGGTGCTGCCAGGCCAGCAGAATAGAGATGATCCCGGAGCCCGCGCCCAGATCGCAAACACGCCGGACGCCGCCCATCTCCGGAAAATCGGACAGCAGCACCGCGTCCGTGCCGATCTGAAAGGCACCGTCGCTGTACAGCCTTGGCCCGCCGGGCCACATCTCGTTTATTTTCATAGGGAAACCTCACGGGTAAAAATAGGGCCGCCTGCCGGAGAAACCCGGAGGGCGGCCTTATTTTGTTGTTTGTAGATTACTCCTCTACGATCGCGTCCATGGGGCACTCGCCGGCGCAGGAACCGCAGGAAACGCAGACGCCCTCGTTGATCTCGTACTTGCCGTCAACCTCAGCAATGGCGTCCATGGGACATGCCCCTGCACAGGTACCGCAGGCAACGCAAGCGTCAGTAATTTTGTATGCCATGTTTCATTACCTCCATATGTGTTTTCCATGTGCTGTGTTATATCTTACACAAGGGTATTGTAACATGAATAGCGAAAAAAGCAATAGTGTTTTTCGTGCTTTTTTACGGATTTTATAAAAATAATTTGCATATGCAAGTGTTAACTTTGGCTAATATTCTCACGTATGGTCGTATATGACGGTTCTGTTTGTGCAAAATAACAGGGGAGAGGCAGACCGGAGCTGGAATTCTGAAAAATCGAGAAAAAATGCGAAATCGTTAGAAAATCGAAGATAGCGGGAGATAAATGGGAAAGATCCGGCCACAAAAGGTCAAAGATAGTCAAAATCAAATTTGATTATTCCATCCCCTGGAAGTATTATATAGTCACAAGGTCAAAGAAAGTCAAAGTCAAATGAAGGAGCGCGTCTCCGGAACGCGGCTCCGGATCAGAGAACAGATAAGAGGTGCAGAAAATGGCAAGCGGTATCAGCGACCTGATTGCGGGCTTCATCAACGAAATGCTCAAACAGGAGGACGGAACGGCGGAGCTGCAGCGCTCCGAGCTGGCCAGTCGATTTAATTGTGTGCCAAGCCAGATCAACTACGTAATCTCGACAAGGTTTTCACCGGAAAGAGGGTATATTGTTGAGAGCAGGCGAGGGGGCGGAGGCTATATCCGCATCACCCGGGTCCGGGTGGATCCCCAGCGGCTTGTGATGCATACGGTAAACAGCGTGGGAGAGGCCATCGATCCGGCTACCTGCGCGGCACTGACCAAGAATCTGCTGGACAGCGGCACCATTGACCCGCGGTCTGCCAGATTGATCCTGGCGGCCACGGGAAACAACGCCCTGCGGCCTGTTGCGCAGCAGTACAGAGACGTGGTACGGGCCAGTATCTTCAAACAGATGCTGCTCAGCGCTATCTGACAAAACGATCACGGTAATTTCTGAAAGGAGAATGAACAGTTATGAAATGCACGAATTGCGGTAAAAACGAAGTTAACTTTTACTATGAGTCCAATGTAAACGGAAAGATCACCAGACAGCAGCTCTGCTCCGAGTGTGCCCAGAAGCTGGGCTTCGGCACGGAGGATTTCTTCAAGGAGAGCCGGGAGATGTTCAACCATATGCTGGGCGGCTTCTCGGATTTCTTCGGCACCAGACGCAGAGCGTTCCCCTTCGGCGGCTTCGGCCTGCCAACCATGCTTCTGCCGGAGTTGTTCCTGCCCGGAACGGAGGTGCGGGAGCACGAGGATGGCTGCACCTGCGGCGACTGTGAGACGCATCAGGACGTCAAAGAGGCGGATAACACCGCCGACGGCGAGATGAACGCCCGCCGGCAGATCAACGTCCTGCGGGCCGAGATGCAGAACGCCATCCACGCGGAGGAATTTGAAAAAGCCGCGGAGCTGCGGGATCAGATCCGCGCTCTGGAAAAGGGCGAGAACAAGTAAAAACGGCTGGCGGGAAGCGGCGATGCCGCTTCCCGTCCTGTAAAAGGAGGGAAACATCATGCGATTCGAGGACAGACTTACCCAGAGCGCGAAAACAGCCATTGAGCTCTCCCAGCAGTTTGCCGCGGAGTTCGGCCACAACTACGTGGGCAGTGAGCATCTGCTGCTGGGCTTAATCAAAGAGGGGACCGGCGTCGCGGCCAAGGTGCTGCGGGACAACGGCATCGACGAGCAGATGGTCCGGGAGCTCATTGAGCGGCGCTCCGGCATGGGCCAGGGCGGTGAGATCCCGCCCCAGGGGCTGACGCCCCGGGCAAAGCGCGCCATAGAGATCGCGGCGGCGGAGTCCACCCAGATGGGTCACAACTATATCGGCTCTGAGCATCTGCTCATGGGCCTTGTGCGGGAATACAACTGCGCGGCGGCGGAGATCCTCCGGCTCACCGGCGCGGACCTGAACAAAATCTATACGGATATCATCAACATCTTCAAGTCGGAAGATCATAAGCAGAGAAAGGCGGCAACTGTGGGAAAAAGCGGAAAGAAAAACGAGACCAAGACCCTGGACGAGTTCAGCCGCGACCTGACGGAAGCGGCCCGGCTGGGCAAGCTGGACCCCGTCATCGGCAGGGATAAGGAAATTGAGCGGGTCATGCAGATCCTGTCCCGCCGGTCCAAGAACAATCCGGTGCTCATCGGCGAGCCCGGCGTGGGCAAGACGGCCATTGCCGAGGGCCTTGCCCAGAAGGTGGTCTCCGGCGACATCCCGGAGAATCTGAAGGACAAGCGCATCGTGTCCCTGGACCTGACGGGCATGGTGGCCGGCACCAAATACCGGGGCGATTTCGAGGAGCGGATCAAAAACGCCATCGAAGAGGCCAAAAACGACGGCAGCATCATCCTGTTTATCGACGAGCTGCATACCATCATCGGCGCCGGCGCCGCCGAGGGCGCCATCGACGCGGCCAATATCATAAAGCCCATGCTGGGCCGGGCCGAGATCCAGATCATTGGCGCCACCACCATCAACGAATACAGAAAATATATCGAGAAGGACGCGGCACTGGAGCGCCGGTTCCAGCCGGTGACGGTCAACGAGCCAAGCCAGGAGGATACCGTCGCCATTTTGAAGGGTCTGCGGGACAAGTATGAGGCCCACCACGACCTGAAGATCACCGATGAGGCCCTGGAGGCCGCGGTGACCATGTCCGCCCGGTACATCAATGACCGGTATCTGCCGGACAAGGCCATTGACCTGATGGACGAGGCAGCCTCCCGGGTGCGCATGGAGCGGCACCGGATGCCCGACGACGTGCGGGAGCTGGAGATGAAGAAGGCCGCCCTGACCAACGAAAAGGAGGCCGCCATCGAGCGGCAGGACTTTGAGGCTGCCGCCAAGCTCCGGGATCAGGAGCGGGAGGCAAACGAGATTCTGGAAAACGCCAAGCGCTGCTGGAATATGGCGGGCCGGGGCGAAAACGTGCAGGTGGAGCCGGAGGACATCGCCAAGGTGGTGTCCGGCTGGACGGGGATCCCGGTGACCAGTATTACCCAGGACGAAAGCGAGCGCCTGCTGAAGATGGAGGAGATCCTCCACAAGCGGGTCATCGGCCAGGACGAGGCCGTTACGGCGGTTGCCAAGGCCATTCGCCGGGGACGTGTGGGCCTGAAGGACCCCAAGCGTCCGATTGGTTCGTTCCTGTTCATGGGTCCCACGGGCGTGGGCAAGACGGAGCTGTGCAAGGCCCTTGCCGAGGCCATGTTCGGCGATGAAAACGCCATGATCCGGGTGGATATGTCCGAGTACATGGAAAAGCACACCGTCTCCAAGCTCATCGGCTCGCCTCCGGGATACGTGGGCTTTGACGAGGGCGGTCAGCTCACGGAGAAGATCCGCAGAAAACCTTATTCCGTGGTGCTCTTTGACGAGATCGAGAAGGCACACGAGGACGTGTTCAACATCATGCTTCAGATCCTGGACGACGGCATTCTCACCGACTCCCAGGGCCGCCGGGTGGATTTCAAAAATACGGTCATCGTCATGACCTCCAACGTGGGCGCCCGGAATCTGACGGAAAAGCAGACGAAGCTGGGCTTCCGCAGCGAGGAAAAGGGCGACGAGGTCAAGGCTCTGGAAGAGATCAAGCAGGCCGTTATGGGCGATCTGCGCAGGACCTTCAAGCCGGAGTTCCTCAACCGGATCGACGATATTATCGTCTTCCGGCAGCTGACCCGGGAGGACATCAAGAAGATCAGCGCCAACATGCTCAGGACCGTTGCCAAACGCATGGCCGACATGGGCATCACCCTTACGGCGGAGGACGCCGCGGTGGAACTGCTGGCCGACAAGGGCTTTGATCCTGTGTACGGCGCCCGGCCTCTGCGCCGCGCCATTCAGAACATGGTGGAGGACGAGGCCGCAGAGAAGATGCTCAGCGGTGAGATCCGGGAGGGCGACAGCGTCACGGCCAAAGCCGTGGACGGCAAGATCCTCCTGGAAACGACCCGGAAAACAGACGATTAAGCCGAATCATAATCCCCCTATACGACGCAGGAGCCCGGACGGCAAATTGCCGCACGGGCTCCTGTGCTGCCCGTTACGGAAAGCGCCCGGGTTTGCCTTACCGGAGGCGCTGTGTTACAATGGACCTGCATGAAGCGGAACCCTGCGCCGGTATTCTGCGTCTGAATAGACAGAGTATGCAGTTTTGATGCCGAAATGACGTAAAATGATGGAGAAAGCGCGAAAAGGAGAGGGATGCGGCGTGATTCGAATACTGATTGTTGAGGATGAAAAACCCATTTCCAATCTGATCCGGCTGAGTCTGACCAAGGCCGGATACAGCTGCGTGTGCGCTTACGACGGCATCGCGGCGGCGGATATTCTGGAAAAGGAGATCTTCGATCTGGTGCTGCTGGACGTGATGCTGCCCGGCGCCGACGGATTTGAGCTCATGGAATACATTCGGCCCCTGGAGATCCCGGTGATCTTTCTCACGGCGAAAAACGCCGTTACGGACCGGGTCAAGGGCCTGAAAATGGGGGCGGAGGACTACATTGTCAAGCCCTTTGAGATCATCGAGCTTCTGGCCCGGGTGGAGGTGGTGCTCCGCCGGTACAACAAGCTCAACCACATCATTGAAATCGCGGGCCTGACCATCGACACCAGAAGTATGGTGGTCCGGCGGGGATCCGAGGAGATCCAGCTGACCAACAAGGAGTACGAGCTGCTGCTTCTGTTCGCCCAGAACCCCGGGGTGGCCCTGTACCGGGAGACCATCTACGAGCGGGTGTGGGGCGGCGAGTACCTGTGCGGCAGCCGGACCGTGGATCTGCACGTTCAGCGGATGCGGAAGAAGGTCGGCTGGGACAACATTCTGGTGGCCATCCACAAGGTGGGCTACCGGCTGGAGGCGTAAAGGCCCCGGCGATTTTGCTGTGGAAGGAGGCGGGTCATGAAGCTGCGGATCAAGATCATGCTCTGTACCACCATGCTGCTGGCTCTGTCCTTTGCCATCGGCGTCAACGTGCTCATTACGGTCTCTTTCCGCTCGTCCCTGCGCAGCGAGAGCGACAACACAAAGGGCGCCTGCCGTATGGTGACGAGTATTCTGCGGCAGAGCATGCTGGGGCAGGGATACGCCTGGGATCTGATCGCAGGGGATACGATGGTTCAGCTGGACGCCCAGGCCAACGCCCTGTGGTCCGGCGTGCGTCTGGAGAGACTGCCGCCCACCCGGAAGCTCCTGTATACCTCCGGCACGGTGCCGGAGCCGGGGCTGATCCAGGAGCGGGTCGAGGTGCTGCTGGAGGACGGCTCCGGCATCCAGCGGATCGTGGAGCAGGACGGACGGAAGTATCTGCAGATCACCAACGTCATGGAGCTGGGCGATTGGGATATGCTGCTGCAGATCTCCCGGGACGTGACCCAGGTGTACAGCGTCCGGGACAACCAGATCCGGCTGTTCCGGTTTATGCTGCTGGGGGTTCTCGTGCTGGGGGCCGGGGTGTCCTATCTGGTGTCCCTGCTGATCACCAAGCCCATTGAGAAGCTCTCGGCGGTAACCCGCCAGATCGCAGACGGCGATCTGACCAGCCGTGCAGAGAGCCCCACCGGAGATGAGATCGAGGCTCTGGCCCGGGACTTCAACCACATGGCTGACAAGCTGGAGGAGAACATCGAGACCATCAGCGAAAACATGCGCCGGCAGGAGGAATTTATGGGCTCTTTTGCCCATGAGCTGAAGACCCCCATGACCTCCATCATCGGCTACGCCGACCTGCTCCGGGGCCAGAGCCTTACGAAAACGGAGCAGCAGGAGGCGGCCAACTATATCTTTCAGGAGAGCAAAAGGCTGGAGAGCCTGTCGCTGAAGCTGCTGGATCTGCTGGTGATGAACCGGCAGGAGCTTACCCTTCAGGAGGCGTCCCCGGCGGCGCTGATCCGGGGCATCGTCAAGGCCCTCAAGCCCGTGCTGCAAAAGCAGAACGTGGTGATCCAGTGCAAATGCCAGGACGGAAACTGCATGCTGGAGCCGGACCTGGTGAAATCCCTTGTGATCAACCTGGTGGACAACGCCAGAAAGGCCATGGAAAAGGGCGGCAATATCTACATCCTCAGCACCATGACGGACACGGGCTGCGCCATCCGGGTGGTGGACAACGGCCGGGGCATGCCCCAGGAGGCGATCAGCAAGATCACCGAGGCCTTTTACCGGGTGGATAAATCCCGCAGCCGCGCCCAGGGCGGTGCGGGGCTGGGCCTTGCCCTGTGCAGACAGATCGTGGAGCTCCACGGGGGCAAGATGGAATTTGAGAGCATTCTGGGCAAGGGCACCAGTGTCAAGGTGACGCTCAACGGAGGCGCGGTATGAAAAGGAAACTGCATTATATTCTCGTGCCGATCTCCTGCGCCGTTATCGCTCTGTGTTTTCTCTTTCCCACTGCATTTTTCCGGTATCAGGACAGGCAGCAGACGGAGCGGGAGGAGAAGATCTTTCTGACCGGGGATGCGTTGACCGACACTGCGGATCTGACGCTCCTCGACCGGCTGGAGTTGGTCCGGCAGGAAGAGCAGAACTACGTGATGGATGTCCCCTATACCCAGGAGGAGGCGGAAAGCGCCGCGGAAAGCGCCGTCATAGAGGTCCAAAAGATCCTGGCTCTCTTTGGCGGCCTGTGGGATTACGACACCGCATGGCAGACCATGGGACACTATACCGTCTCGGATGCAGCGGGAAACTCGGTCACGGTGTGGTGGATCAACATCACGTTTTTCCTGGATGACTCCCCGGAGCTGAACGTGCTCTACGATCAGGGCTCCTGCAAGCTGCTTCAGATGGAACTGCTGCCGTCAGAACCCTGGGGAATCGAAGAGATCCCGGACGAGGATTACGAGACCATTGCCGCGCTGATGCTGTCCTATTTCCAGGTGGATGGTAATTATTCCGTGGAAAAAGTGACGGACTATGGGGCGAAAATCGTGATCGACTATGAGGACAGGGCGTATGAGATCCCCTTTCTCTATGACGGAGTTGATCTGTATCTGAACTGGCCTGACGAGGTGCTGTCTTGGGCTCCGGCAGAGGAGACACCTGCGGCTTCCGATGCGGAGTAGCGTGCCTCCGGGAAAAAAGATGCAGGTTTGATGCTGAATATTGCCACAAAATATGCAGTCCTTTCTTATGATATTGGTAATCTTGAGAAAGGACTGCGAGGTTATGATCCGATACGTAGTCGAAAAAAGCGCGGTGGCGGAGAACATTGCCCGGATCCGCCGGCAGGCCGACAGCGCCGCGGTATACGCCGTGGTGAAGGCCGACGGCTATGGCCTGGGCTGTGCCCGTCTGGCATCCCTGTGCGCGGAAAACGGGATCACCCGTTTTGCGGTTACGGCGGATGAGGAGGCACAGACGATCGTCCGGGCCGGGATTTCCTGGGAGGAGATTCTGATGCTCACCCCCGTGGAGGACGCCCGCAGGATCGAGACCCTCTGCCGGATGGGGGTGACCTTTACCGTGTCCTGCAGCGACGATGCCCGGGCCCTCAGCAGGCTGTGGTATCTGACGGGGCAGCGGCCCCGGGCGCATATTAAAATCGACACGGGCATGGGAAGACGGGGCTTTTCCCCCCAACGGCCGGAGGCGATCCGGGCGCTTTATACCCGCTTTCCCGAGATCGTGTTTACCGGCATCTACAGCCACCTGTGCTGCGGATGTGACACACGGCAGACAAAGCGCCAATATGCCCGGTTTTCCAAAGTGCTGGCGGCGATTACGGAGGCGGGGATCGATCCGGGGATCCGTCATCTCTCCGCCAGCGCCGGACTTTTTCACCACCCGGAGCTGAATCTGGATGCGGTGCGGGTGGGAAGCGCCCTGCTGGGCCGGATCCCGGAGGCGGAACGCTTCGGCCTGCGCCCAACGGGGCGCTGTTACGTGCCGGTGGAGCAGGTTCGGGAACTGCCCCGGGGCGCCACCGTCGGCTACGGAGCGGGCTATAAAACCCACCGGCCGGTGCTGGCGGCCACCTGTCCCATCGGCGCCCGCAACGGCTTCGGCCTTGTCCGGCGAGCGGGGAGACTGTCCCTCCGGAAACGGGTCCGGAGCCTTCTGCGTACTCTGATGACCCGGCTCACAGGCCGGGGCACCCTGTATGCCACCGTTCACGGTACAGCATGCCCGGTGCTGGGGACGGTGGGGACCGAGACCGTGGTGCTCGACGTGTCCCGTGCCGCCTGCAAAAGGGGAGATGAGGCGGTCTTTGACGTCAACCCCCTGTTGCTGTCCCACGCCCGGGTGGAATTTCTTTAAAAGATGCGACAAAATTCCTTAAAATTCCTTTTCATTCGACACACACGGCGTGATAAGCTGTATAATAAGCAGACCGGGGACAGGAAATTATCGTTTCCCGGGAACGGATAAAGCGAAACCGGAAGGAGAAGTCATGCAAACCCTGAAGCGACGAAGACGTGCCCGACGCCGGATGAGGCGGCTGCTCCTGCCGCTGCTGTTGATCCTGCTTGCCATACTGGGCCTGTGCCAGCTGCTGCGGAACAGGGACGGAGGAGAGACACGGCAGCCGGAGACGAGAGAGCTGTCCACGCAGGAGCGTGAGAACCTGTCGGAACTGCCGGAACGGCTGCAGGATCTTTACAATAGTAACCCGGACGCCCGCCGGTTTGTCCTGGAATATACGGAAAAGAAGGACGCGGATCCGGTGATCGACCTGAGCGAATACGAAAACTGCACCCAGGTGCCTCTGCTCATGCAGTGGGACGAGCGCTGGGGGTACAAGCCCTATGCCGGATATCTGTTCGGCCTGACAGGGTGCGGGCCCACCTGCCTTTCCATGTGCGCCATCTACCTGACGGGAAATCCCGACTATTCGCCCGAGTACGTCCGGACCTTCGCGATAGAAAACGGCTATTACGTGGAGAACAACGGCAGCACCTGGACCCTGATCTCCGAGGGCGGTCCCATGCTTGGTCTGGACGTGACGGAGATCCCCCTGGACGAGCAGCGGCTTTTGGAGAATCTTTGGGTCGGAAACCCGGTGATCTGCATCATGGGACCGGGGGACTTTACCGACGGCGGCCACTTTATCGTCCTGACCGGGGCCGACGGGGAGGGGAATCTCACCGTCAACGATCCCAACAGCTATCGAAATTCGGAGAGGACCTGGACCTTTGACGAGATACGGGATCAGATCGACAATCTCTGGGTCCTGCGATAAAAACGCCCGCAGCTGCGGGCGTTTTGCTGTTGTCATGGGGCAGAAAATGTGATAGGATAACGGTATCCATGAAAAAGCGTGTACGTATAGACGGTTCAGTCATATACGGCCCATTGGGGCAGCGTACGAAAACGGCCCGGCATCAGGCCGCGCCAGAGGGAGGCATGAAAAGATGATCGGAATTATCGGCGCCATGCAGGTGGAGATCGACGGTATCCGGGAGAAAATGACGGAGATCAGCGAACAGAC
>ONVR01000267.1 GCA_900321335.1 uncultured Eubacteriales bacterium
ATAAGGCATGAACATTGCGGATCTTCTGATCATCGCGGCGGTGGCAGCCATCATCGGATCTGGCTTTTATGCCCGCCATCGCAGAAAGGTGAAAGGGGACAGCTGCTGTGGCTGTTCCGGCTGCAGTGGCTGCAGCGGATGCAAAAATCAGAAAGTGTAAAAATGACGCGGCCAAAGGCCGCGTCATTTATCTTTTATCAGTTCTGGACTCAGCCCTGTGCCAGCAGTTCTCCCAGCACGTAACCGAAGGTCAGCGCCGTACCGTGGCTGTTGCCGGGAATGAGCATAGGATAGTCCACGCCGTACCGCCCGCCGGCAGCGTTGCCGATGGCGTAGAGCCCGTCTACGGGATTGCCGCTCGCATCCCGGACACCCATATCGGTACCCACCTTCAGACCGCCCACAACGGCCAGCACGGCGGGGCCGAATTTCAGACCGTAATAGGGGGGCTGATCCAGGGAAAACAGAAGCTCTTTTCGCTTGCCGAACTGCCGGTCACAGCCTGTGCCGGCACAGGCGTTGTACTGCTGTAGTGTTCTGACAAAGGCATCCGTGGGAACGCCCATGGCATCAGCCAGATCCTCCGGAGTGTCCGCCGTGACCACAAGGCCGGATTGCAGGCCCTGCCGGAGCATCTTTTCTCCGATCTCCGGGGTAAAGCCGGGCGCATCCGGTGCGTGGTCCAGATCCCAGAAGATCCCGCCTCCCAGTGGGATCGTCCGGGGAATGGTCTGACGCCACTTGCCGTCGAGGATAGACCAGGCGTACCGCATGTTCCTTCGCAGCATGGCGATGCCTTTGCCCTGGATGTAGTTGTCCTCGTTCATAAAGCGCTCGCCCCGGTCGTCCACAAACAGGAAACAGTAGTTTGCGTAAAAATACGCCTGGGGGTGCAGGATCATGGGGAAGGGACCATCCTCCAGGGCGCCGCCGGCCCAGAGCCCCAACCGGTGGCCGTCGCCGGTATTGCAGCCTTTGGGGGTATACAGGTTAACGCCGCAGCGGTTGGCCAGCGGCGCCAGATCCGCGCACATCTCCGGGGAACCGCCAATATCGCCTGTAGCCAGGACGACGCCTTTCGCCGCCCGGATCCGGATGTACCCGCCAGGTCCTTTCCCGATGGCGGCCTGGATCCTGTCACCTTCTTTGCACAGCTCCACGGCGGGGGTGTTGTACAGGAAATGTACACCCAGCTTTTCCGCCTCGGTGACCATGGCATAGACGGCGTCCGCGGCGCCGGGACGCATGCCCTTTTTCGCCATGGGTCCGTCAAAGAAGCGGTGAGAGCCGTAGATCTCATAATAGGTCTCGCCCCGGTACAGACAGGCCTGCAGCTCGGGGCGTGCTGCGTAGGGGGGCTGCGTCAGGATCCCGATGAGCCAGTCCATTGCCTCCCGACTGCGATTGAGGTACAGCCAAACCAGCTCTTCGTCACAGCGGTTGCCGCAGCGGGCGATCCACTCCCGTGCCACGGCCTGAGGATCGTTCCGATACCCCTGACTATCCATAAAGGACGAGCCGATCACGCCGATGTTGCCGCCCCGGGCGGACCATTTGGCCGCTTTTTCCAGCACGATGACGGATAAGCCGCATTGGGCGGCCCGAAGGGCGCAGGTGACGCCGGCGATCCCGGCGCCGAGAATGGCCACGTCGCAGGTCAGCTCCTGTCGGATCGATTCCGGCGGGACGGGATCCGACTTTTTTGTCCAGCTGCCCCAGCGGGGATCTATATTTGACAAGGCGATCGCCTCCTTTGTGGCCATTGTACCATGGATCCCGGAAAAAGAGAATACGTTTTGTCCGGGATCGGGATCCGGGCGCATAAAAATGCGTCAATAATAGCATTGGCAGGGTAGATCCTTTGAAGACAGTTAGAAAAAATATACAGAAAAACGTACAAGAAATTGGAGCGAATTACAGATTTTTTTGTAATTGTTGATTATCTTCTGCCATCGGGAGTATAATTTTTTTATAAAATTCGTCTGCCCTGGCCTCTGACAGGGTGAGATCCGGGAAAGGATGAACGCATGATGAAGTATGAGAGAACACCAAGAACGCCTGACGCCCCCTCTGAGGTCGTGCAGATGCCCTTCAGCCCGGAAATGGTCACGGTTCCCGTGATGGAATATCCCATCCCGATCCGGGAAAACTTTTTGCGCGCGGCCCGACGTGACCATCCCCTGTGGGTGCCAAACGCTCTGACGGATATCAAGCAGGTCTCCGGTATGGAGCTGTCCAGACTGCCTGCGGAAGGGCAGGATACGGGCCGTCCGCCCTGGGGCGATGACAAGCGTGTGGATTTTACAGACGATTTCGGCTGCGTCTGGACCTATGTGCCGGAGGCTGGCGGCGCCATGCTCAAGCCCAATCACCCGCCCAGACTGGACGATATTACCCGGTGGGAGGAGGAGATCGTCTGGCCGGATCTGAGCAAAAACGACTACATAGGTGCCCAGCGGAAATTCCTCCGGGACAATGAGGGCTGTGAAAAGGTACTGCATCTGAATATCGGCCAGAGCTGTACAGAGCGTCTCGTTGCGCTGCTGGGCGGCTACACGGAAGCCATGGTCGCCATGGCGGAGGAGCCGGAGGCGGTCAAGGATTTCCTGATGGCCTTTGCCCGTTTTACGGTAGACAGCTTCCAAAGGATGACACAGCTTGCCAAAATGGACTTTGTCACCTTCCACGACGACTGGGGGACCGAGAAAAACACGTTCTTCAGCAGCGCCATGATGGAACAGATCGTCTACGAGCCCACCAAATTGATCATCGACGCCATCAAAGAAAGCAGCGCCGTGTTTGAACTGCACTCCTGCGGCAATATCAGCCGCTTTGTCCCCTATATGATCGACATGGGCGTGGACTTTATCCAGCTTCAGCGCCGGGCAAACGACGTACCGGCTCTGAAGGAGAAGTATGGGGACAAAATCGGCTTCAACCTCGGCCTGGAGGGGGTGGACGTGGGCGCGCCCATTCCGCCGGGGCAGGAAATGGTCGAGCTGGTACACAGAACCATTGATCTGTACGCAGCCGGCGGCGGCTTCTACACCATGACCATGACCAACGAGCCTCAGATCCTCTGGGACGTGTGCCAGGAGGTTTATTGGTACAGCAGGGAGTATTACGAAGGATAATCTTGTTCTGAAAACTGTAAATATTTGTAATTCATCTCACCCCCTCAAGCATATGCTTGCAGGGGGTGAACGGTTTGAAAATGCGAATCAAA
>ONVR01000316.1 GCA_900321335.1 uncultured Eubacteriales bacterium
GAACTGGGCGTCGGAGTGCATGCGGCCCATGGTGTCGGTCATGCCGTAGGAGGCGGGGCCGGCGGCCATGTTGTCCGGGTGCAGGGTACGGCCCGTACCGCCGCCGGAGGCCACGGAGAAGTATTTTTTCCCCATCAGGGTGCGCTCTTTCTTGTAGGTGCCCGCCACCGGGTGCTGGAACCGGGTGGGGTTGGTGGAGTTGCCGGTGATGGAGATGTCCACACCCTCCAGGTGCATGATGGCCACGCCCTCCCGCACGTCGTCGGCGCCGAAGCAGCGCACGGCGCTCCGCTCGCCCCTGGAGTAGGGGATCTCCTCAACGATCTTCACCTCGCCGGTGTAGTAGTCGAACACCGTCCGGCAGTAGCTAAAGCCGTTGATGCGGCTGATGATCTTGGCCGCGTCCTTGCCCAGACCGTTGAGAATGACCCGCAGGGGCCTGGTCCGGGCCTTGTTGGCGTTTTTGGCGATGCCGATGGCGCCCTCGGCGGCGGCAAAGGACTCGTGCCCCGCCAGGAAGGCAAAGCACTCCGTCTCCTCGCTTAAGAGCATGGCGCCCAGATTGCCGTGGCCGATGCCCACCTTCCGGTCCTCGGCGACGGAGCCGGGGATGCAGAAGGACTGCAGGCCGATGCCGATGGCGGCAGCCGCCTGGGCGGCGGTCTTCGCCCCGGATTTTACGGCGATGGCGCAGCCGGCGGTGTAGGCCCAGGCGGCGTCCTCAAAGCAGATGGGCTGGGTCTGCTTGACGATGGTGTAGGGGTCGAAGCCCAGATCGGCGCAGATCTGCTTTGCCTGCTCCAGACTGTCAATGCCGTACTGGTTCAGGGTCTCGCGGATCTTGTCGATCCGGCGCTCGTAATTTTCAAACAGTGCCATGACAACGCCCTCCTTATTCCGTTCTCGGGTCGATGACCCGGGCGGCCTCGTCAAAGCGGCCGTAGGTGCCGGTGGCTTTTTTCAGCGCCTCGTTGGCGTCGTCGCCCTTTTTGATGAAGTCCATCATCTTTCCCAGGTTGATAAACTCATAGCCGATGACCTGATCTTCCTCGTCCAGAGCCACCCGGTTGATATAACCCTCGGCCAGCTCCAGATAGCGGCAGCCCTTGACCTTGGTGGAGAACATGGTGCCCACCTGGCTGCGCAGGCCCTTGCCCAGATCCTCCAGGCTTGCCCCCACGGCAAGGCCGTTTTCGGAGAAGGCGGTCTGGGTGCGGCCGTAGACGATCTGCAGAAACAGCTCCCGCATGGCCACGTTGATGGCGTCGCACACCAGGTCGGTGTTGAGCGCCTCCAGCAGGGTCTTGCCCGGCAGGATCTCCGAGGCCATGGCCGCGGAGTGGGTCATGCCGCTGCAGCCGATGGTCTCCACCAGCGCCTCTTCGATGATGCCGTCTTTCACGTTGAGCGTCAGCTTGCAGGCGCCCTGCTGAGGGGCGCAGTAGCCAATGCCGTGGGTAAAGCCGGAGATGTCCTTGATCTCATAGGCCTGGACCCACTTTCCCTCCTCGGGAATGGGGGCGGGACCGTGGTAGGCGCCTTTGGCCACACAGGTCATGGCTTCAACTTCCGATGCGTAGTTCATGCCGATAACTCCCTCACATTCGTATGGTATTGTATTTGCCCGCGGACGGGCAGTTCGTTCCGCTAAAATTATAACAAGGGCAAAATCCACTGTCAAGAACGGCGTGGTCAGGATGGTAAAAAGCTGAGCGGACTCCCGCTCAGCTTTTTACAGGGCTTTTTTCAGATAGTACCGGAAGGCCGTGGGGATGGCGTACTGATTCCGCAGCTGCTCCGGGGTGACCCAGACGAAGCCCTCCGGTCTTTGCGGGCAGGACACGCGCCAGCCCGTCATGTGCCACTCCACGTGGGTAAAGACGTGCTTCGTCCGGCCCAGAGGTTCGGGGCTTTCGCCCTGGCCGCCCAGGGCGGCGATCCGGGAGAGCGCCTCCGCCTCCGACAGGGCGCCGTCCCAGTTGGGAAATTCCCACATACCGGCCAGCAGCCCTGTGCCGGGGCGCTTTTGCAGGGCGCAGCGGCCCTCGTGGGTCAGCAGAAACACGGTTTTCTCCTCGATCCGCCGGGCCTTTGGCGGCGCCTTGACCGGGTAGCGGTCCACCGTCCCGGCCAGCCGCGCCCGGCACAGACCGGCCAGAGGGCAGACGCCGCACCGGGCCTCCCCGTTGGGGATGCACAGCGTCTCCCCCAGCTCCATGAGCCCCTCGGTGACCAGAGCGGCCTGTCGCCCGGCGGGGTAACAGCCGGAGAGAAGCTCCGTAAAGCACTTTTTCGTCTTGGGATCGGCGATGTCGTCCGACCGGGCCAGCAGCCGGGTGAGGACCCGGAGCACGTTGCCGTCCACCGCCGGGGCCGGCTCTCCGTAGGCGATGGAGGCGATGGCGCCGGCCGTGTAGTCCCCGATGCCGGGGAGTTTTTTCAGCTCCCGGGCCTGCCGGGGCAGAACGCCGCCGTATTCCGACAGGACCATGCCCGCCGCCTTTTTCAGGTTCCGGGCCCGGCTGTAGTAGCCCAGCCCCTCCCAGAGCTTCAGCAGCCGGTCCTCCTCCACGGCGGCCAGGGCCTCCAGGTCGGGCAGCTCCTCCAGAAACCGGCGGTAGTAAGACAGCACCGCCTCGATCCGGGTCTGCTGGAGCATGATCTCCGAGATCCAGATGTGATAGGCGGTGGGGTCCTCCCGCCAGGGCAGGGGCCGCCGGTTCCGGGCATACCAGTCCGCGATCACAGGCAGAGCCTCCGTCAGAAGCGCTGCGTCGTCCATGGGATCCCCTCCTTCCCGTTTTTTCTATTGTAGCAAGTTTTTTGCCCCGGGGCAAGGGACCGGATGCAGCGTTTTGCGTAGGCTTTAAGTAGGCGGCGGGAAGCAAGGTGGAAACGCGGGAGAATAAATATGTACGATTGTGGTAGACGATGGGAGAACTATATGGCTTCCTACAAAATACAGGGTTTCCGCGACAGTATTTTTGTATAATTTTTTGGTTTTTTGGTAATTTAGTACGCGGTTTCCTATTGCTTTTTCAGGGGGTCAAGGCTATAATAATAAGACACGGAACGGACAGGAGGGAGGAGCTGTGCGCCGGACGTTCAAACTGATGCAGGCACTGGTGATGATCGGGCAGGTGGGTCTGTCCATCGCGGCGCCTCTGGTGATTATGGTCGGCGGCGCGGTGTGGCTTCACCGGCACCTGGACTGGCCCGGCTGGATCGTGGTCGTGGGCGTGTTTCTGGGGATTTTCGGCGCGGTGAGCTGTCTGTACGGCGCGCTGAAAAGTCTCAACCGGATCCCGAAGGAGGACGATCCTGAGGATCAGGGATATAACGATCACGATTGAAAAAACCGCGGTTTGGTGATATAATATAAAAATACGGCAGAGGGGATCCCCGGGATCCCGCAAAGCCGGATCCCCACGCACCGGAAGGAGGGGCAGGATGGAAGAGAAAAAGCTGCTCTACCGTGAAATCGGCATCATGGCCATCGGCGAGGTCGTCGGCGGAGCCGTCATGTTCGGCGTCTTTGCCCTGCTGGGAAAGCTGGACGGCGGCGTACTGCTGGGCGGCGCGGTGGGCGTGGTGCTGGCTGTTGCCAACTACTTTTTCATGGCCGTTGGCGTGGACAAGGCCGCGTCCAAGGCGGAGGCGGGCAACCCGGCCGGGGGACAGGTGGTCATCCGGATCTCCATGCTGGTGCGGTATCTGATCCTGGCTGCGGCTCTGATCGTGGCGGCAAAAAGCGGCAGGGTGAACATCATTGCCCTGCTGGTTCCCCTGGTGCTTTCACGTCCGATCCTGGCCGTGGGAGAATTTTTCCGAAAGTCTGGTGAAAAGCAAGGATGAATATAACCGGCCCGAAAATTTACTTTACCATTCCGGTCCTGGGCGGGATCAACATCACCCAGACGGTGGTCTCGTCCTTTATCGTTATGGTCATCCTCTGTGTGGCGGGGATCCTGCTGGGCAGAAATCTGACCCGCCGGCCCGGAAGAATGCAGGTGATCACGGAAAAGGGCGTGTCCATGATCTACGGCCTGGTGGAAGAGGCCATGGGCCCCTATAACGTCAGCTGGACGCCCTATATCGCCTCCCTGTTCATGTCGAGCCTTCTGGGATCGCTCATCGGCATGACGGGAATTCTCCGGTCCACTACGGCGGATCTGAGCACCACGGCCACCTGGGCCGTGATGACCAGCGTGATCTGCTGGTATCAGAACATCAAAAACATCGGTCTGAAGGCGTGGCTCAAGGGCTTTACGGAGCCCATCGTGGTCATGACGCCCATGAACATCGTCTCGGAGATCGCCCAGCCCGTATCCCTGGCTTTCCGTCACTTCGGCAACGTGGCCGGCGGCGGCGTCATCACCACCATGGTCTACTGGGCCCTGTCCGGTCTGTCCGTGGCCCTGCTGCGGCTGGTGGCCGGCAGCTACATCGCCGTGTGCGTGGTGCTGGTGCTGGGCGGCGTGCTGCTGCTGGTGCATAAAAAGGAGAAAAAGGTCAAGGCCATCCGCAAGGTGCTGGGGATCCTCATGATCGCCCTGGCCCTGTTCGGCTTTTTGCAGCGGCTGGGCGTCACCCAGGGCGTGCCCTTCCTGCAGGTGGGCATTCCCGCCGTGCTGAGCCTGTATTTTGACTGCTTCTCCGGTCTGATCCAGGCCTTCGTGTTCTCCCTGCTGAGTATGATCTACATCAGCAACGCCTGCCCGCCTCCCGAGGAGCGGAAGGTGCGGGGCGGGGGAAAAAAGGAACGGACCGACCCCTGAGCGCGTCTTTTTCATACGTTTTTCTTTGAGAAAAAACGTATGCTTATATGGATAAAACAATCAGAAATCACATTACAGGAGGAACTCATCTATGGAACTGACTACTGCGATCGTAAAGGCCGCCTGCGCGCTGGGCGCGGGACTGTGCATGGGCATCGGCGCCATCGGCCCGGCCATCGGTGAAGGTAATGCCGTCGGCAAAGCCCTGGAAGGTATGGCCAGACAGCCCGAGGCCACCAGCAATCTTCGTCTGAACATGCTCATCGGCTGCGGTGTTGCCGAGACCACCGGTATCTACTCCCTGGTCGTGGCCATTTTGCTGCTGTTCGTATTCAGATAAGGCAATCCAATCGTAAGGGAGGAATAACTCTTGGAGGGATTTGAAAACTTTATCGGCTTGAATCCCTGGACAGCTTTGTTCACCCTGTGCAATCTCGTCATCACCTTTCTGATCCTGCGCAAGTTTCTGTTCAAGCCGGTCAAGAAAATGATCGACAGCCGGCAGAAGGAGATCGACGATCTCTACGCCGACGCCGGCGCCGCCAAAAGCGAGGCGGAGGCCATGCGCAGCGATTACGAGCAGAAGCTGCTGGAGGCCAGACAGACCTCCGCCGAGATCCTGCGTCAGGCCCAGAGCGACGCGGACGCCAAGGGCGAGGAGATCCTGCGCCAGGCCAGAAGCGACGCGGACGCCCTGCGGGACAAGGCCCGCAGCGACATTGCACTTGAGAAGAAAAAAGCCCTCAACGACATCAAAAGCGATATTTCCCAGATCGCTCTGGATATCGCGGAAAAGGTCGTGGAGAAGGAGATCAACGCCGCGGATCAGCAGGCGCTCATCGAGGAGTTTATCCGTAACATGGGGGATGAGGTATGACCGAAACTGCCATTCGTTACGCCGACGCGCTCTATGAGCTTGCCCGTGACGAACAGTGTGCCGGGCTGATCCTGGAGCAGTACGGCCAGGTGTGCCGTCTGCTGGAGGAGAACCCGGATTACATCAAGGTGCTCTCCGCCGTTACCCTGTCCAAACAGGAGCGGGTGGAGGCGCTGGATCAGGCCTTTGCCGGAAGCGTACACCCCTATCTGCTGAGCTGCCTGAAGCTCATGTGCGAGCGGGGGACGATTCGCTGCGCCTGTGACAGCTTTACCCGGTACCGGAAACGGTATAACGAGGACAACGGCATTCTGGAGGCGGTGGCCGTTACGGCGGTGCCGCTGTCCGACGCGCTGCGGCAGTCGCTGCTGGAAAAGCTGCGGGCCGTAACGGGAAAGCAGATCGATCTGCAGACACGCACGGATCCCACTCTGCTGGGGGGGATCCGGCTGGATATGGACGGCCGTCAGCTGGACGGCACCGTCAGAAGCCGCCTGGAGGGCCTGCGGCAGTCCCTCACGGAGACGGTGCTCTGACGGAGCGGACGCCGCCGCTTTTTCGGGGCGACGGCGCAAGGATCGCAACAACAGTTCTTTTGCCCCGGCGGGGCCGGAAACGGCGTGTGCCGGCGGAAAGAACGGGAAAGCAGGTATAGTATGGAATTTAGACCGGATGAAATAACCAAGATCATTCGAAGCCAGATTAAAAACTACGAGACGAAGATCGAGCAGAGCCAGACCGGCACGGTCATCACCCTGGGCGACGGCATCGCCAGAGTCTCGGGGCTGGACAAGTGCATGGTAAACGAGCTGGTGGAGTTCCCCAACGGCGCCTACGGCATGGCCCAGAATCTGGAGGAGTTCAGCGTCTCCGTCGTAATTCTCGGCTCCGACGAGGGGATCCGCGAGGGCGACACCGTCAAGCGCACGGGCAAGGTAGTCTCCGTACCCGTGGGCCAGGCGCTGATCGGCCGCGTGGTCAACGCCCTGGGCGAGCCCATCGACGGCAAGGGTCCCATCGAGGCGGAAGCTTACCGCCCCATTGAGAACCCCGCCCCCGGCGTCATCGACCGCAAGAGCGTGTCGGTACCCCTGCAGACGGGCATCAAGGCCATCGACTCCATGATCCCCATCGGCCGGGGTCAGCGTGAGCTGATCATCGGCGACCGCCAGACGGGAAAGTCCACCATTGCCTTGGACACCATCCTGGCCCAGAAGGGGCAGGACGTGATCTGTATCTACGTGGCCGTGGGGCAGAAGCGTTCCACCGTGGCCCAGGTGGTCAATAAGCTGGAGCGTTCCGGCGCCATGGCCTACACCATCGTGGTGGTGGCCTCCGTTTCGGAGCTGGCGCCCATGACCTATATCGCCCCCTACGCGGGCTGCGCCATGGGCGAGCACTTTATGTACCAGGGAAAGGACGTGCTGGTGATCTACGACGATCTGTCCAAGCACGCCGTGGCCTACCGTGCCATCTCCCTGCTGATCCGCCGGCCTCCCGGACGTGAGGCGTACCCCGGCGACGTGTTCTATCTCCACTCCCGCCTTCTGGAGCGTGCCGCCCGGCTCTCCGAGGAATGCGGCGGCGGCTCTCTGACGGCTCTGCCCATCATCGAGACCCAGGCCGGCGACGTTTCGGCCTATATCCCCACCAACGTCATCTCCATCACCGACGGCCAGATCTTCCTGGAGAGCGAGCTGTTCCACGCCGGCATCATGCCCGCCATCAACCCGGGCATCTCCGTGTCCCGTGTGGGCGGCGCGGCCCAGACCAAGGCCATGAAAAAGGTCTCCGGATCCTTGAAGCTGCTGTACTCCCAGTACCGGGAGCTCCAGAACTTCACCCGGTTCGGCTCCGATCTGGACAAGGACACCCTGGAGCGTCTTGCCAAGGGCGAGCGGGTGGTGGAGGTCCTCAAGCAGGGCAACAACGCCCCCATCCCCATGGCGGAGCAGGTGTGCATCATGTACGCTCTGGACCACAATTTCCTGGCGGAGATCCCCGTGGGGAAGATCCGGGATTACGAGCAGGGACTGTACAGGCACATGGAAGAGCAGCACGACCGGGTGCTCAAAACCATTACGCAGACCGGCGTGCTTGACGAACAGACGGAAGAACAGCTCAAGGAGATCCTCACCGCGTACACCGAACAGTACCGGAACAACAACGTCTGATGAAGGGAGGCAGATGATATGGCTGGCGTGTCCATGCGTGACCTGAAGCAGCGCATCAAGGTCATGGAAAACACCAAACAGATCACAAAGGCCATGGAAATGGTCGCCTCCTCCAAGCTGCGCCGGGCCCAGAGCCGGGTCCTGGCCAGCCGGCCGTATTTTGAGATCCTCTACGACACCCTCAACGCCATTGCCGACAACACGGACGACTTTACCTCCGCCTATCTGGAAAAGCGGGAGGTCAAGCGCTCCTGCTACGTGGTCATCGCGGGTGACCGGGGCCTGGCGGGGGGCTATAACCACAACGTGCTGAAGCTGGCCATGAGCATGATGCAGGACAAGGACGTGTGCGTGGTCCCCATCGGGAAAAAATCGGCGGAATTTTTCAGACGCCGGGAGATCCCCATCGTCACCGAGGCCTATGAAGAGGCCGGAGACATGAACGTGGGAGACTGCTTCAGCGTGGCCAAGATGCTGGCAAAATCGTTTCTGACGGGAGAATTTGACGAGATCTGCGTGGTCTACACCAATTTCGTCTCCGTTCTCAGCCAGTCGCCGGCGTCGGTCAAGATTCTGCCGCTGGACCGGGACGAGGCGAAAAACCGGGGCTCCACGGATTGCCTGACGCTCTACGAGCCGGACGGCCCCAGCGCATTTGACGCCATCATTCCGGAGTACATGGGCGGTCTGATCTACGGCGCCCTGTGCGAGTCCGTGGCGGCGGAGCAGGGCGCCCGCCGGACGGCGATGGACTCGGCTACCAAAAACGCCGACGAGATGATCGGCGATCTCAGCCTGCAGTACAACAGAGCCCGGCAGGACGCCATCACCCAGGAGATCACGGAGATCGTGGCGGGCAGCTGAGCGGCATAGCGTAAAAAATTAACCGGAAGAAGGAAGTGGCTGCTATGGCAACTAATAAAATCGGCACCCTCGTGCAGATCATGGGACCGGTCCTCGATATCCGTTTTGAGGGGGGCGAAATGCCCGCCCTGAACAACGCCATCGAGGTCCGCCACGGTGACAGACGGATCATCGCGGAGGTGGCGCAGCACATCGGCGACGACGTGGTCCGCTGTGTGGCGATGAGCTCCACAGACGGCCTGGAGCGCGGCATCACAGCCGTGGATACCGGAAGCCCCATCACCGTTCCCGTGGGCGAGCAGTGC
>ONVR01000266.1 GCA_900321335.1 uncultured Eubacteriales bacterium
AAATTCCGGCCGGAGTAGACCTCGCTGAGCCAGGTCTCCCACTCCACCTCCTTCAGGGTGGCGGTCACACCGACCTGTGAGAGCTGGTCCACAAGGACCTCCGCTGTGTTCACATGGGGCGTGTAGTTGGAGGGGACGGTGATGGTAAAGGAGAAGCCGTCGGGATATCCGGCCTGGGTCAGCAGCTCCTTGGCCTTCTCGGGGCTGTAGGCGTACTTGTCCGCCAGAGCGGGGTCGAAGTACTTGCCGAAGTTGGGATACATGGAGGAGCCCACCTTGGTGCCGTGCCCGTCTGCGGTCAGGGCCAGAAGCCCGTCCACGTCCACGGCGTAGCACAGAGCCTGACGCACCAGCTCGTTGTCAAAGGGCGCCACGGCGTTGTTCAGGTACAGGGCCTGTACCAGGTTCATGGTGCCCTCCAGCACCTTGTACTCGTCGCCGAGGTTGGCGACCTGATCCGACGTCAGGTGGGACACCAGGTCGATGGAGCCGGCGTCCAGAGCCGTCATCAGAGCGGTGGCGCTGGCGTAGATCTTGTAGGTCACCTTGTCGAGCTTGGCCGGTGTGCCGTAGTAGTCCGGGTTTTTCTCCAGAATCACGTCCTGCTGCACGCTGCGGGAGACGAACTTGAACGGGCCCGTACCCACGGGAGCGGTGGCCTGCTGGGTGTAATCGTCAGGGACGATGTACACCAGCGCGGCGTTTGCCAGGAAGTTGGTGTCGCGCTCGGTGAGCCGGATCACCACGTCGGCGCCGTCAGCGGTGACCTCAGCGATATTGGAAAGCGCCGCTCCCAGAGACGAATCCGTACTGGTAGCGGCGCAGGTAGTGAACGAATAGAGCACGTCGTCGGCAGTCACGGTTTCCCCGTTGTGGAACTTCACCCCGTCACGCAGTTTGAACGTGTAGGTGAGTCCGTCGTCGGATACGCTGTATTCCGACGCGACCGCCTCTTTGAAATTGCCGTCCGAGTCGGGCTTGACAAGCCCTTCATAGACGTTGAACATGACCTCTCTGGTTCCTGCCGCTGCCATCTGGTATGGGTCAAGACTGTCTCCCAGGTCCTGGGCGATACCAACCACGATCTCGTTGGCATGCCCTGAGGAGGAGTTATCGACTTTATTGCTGTCCGTCTTGTCTGACGACGTGGCGCTTGCGCAGCCGCCCAATACACCCATCACAAACAGGACACACAGGAAAAGTGCAAGAAGGTTTTTTCTCATTGCGTTCTCCTTCCGCGAAAAATTCGCGTTACAATCAGAAGTTAACTCTCCCATTATTAAATTGTCGAGCACATTGTACTATAAGTTTTCCGAAAAAACAATAGCCAAGGCGTACTTTTTCACCGGCGTTGAGGCGGAAAAACTGTTCAGGTTCACAGGAATGCAGAATTGTATGACATCATACGGCAAATGATATTGACTTTCCCGGGGCAGTGCATGTAAAATAAACAAGGTGAATCCCCCTGCAGAAGCGGGCCGAGACGCCCTGTTATATACAAAATTCCCATGAAGTCATACGCAGAAAGGTATGACACACAGCGGGTTTTGTGTTATAATAATGACAGGGAAAGGCGAGGGCCGCTCCCGCAAATCAGGAAATTACTATATTGCGTAAATATTTCAAGGAGGAATGCATTGTGAGCTGGACACTCAAACCCATGACCGACAGAGTACAGAGACTGCGTGCCGCGTACCGTGACACCGTGCCTGAGCTTTGCCTGGCCCGTTACAAGATTCTGACGGAGTTCTACATGAACCACCCCGAGCTGGAGGGTATTCTCCGCCGCGCCAAGGTCATGAAGGAGATCTTTGACAACCTGCCCATCTGGATCGGCGACGACGAGCTGCTGGTCGGCGCTCAGGGAAGCAAGTACCGCGCTGCCGCCATCTATCCCGAGGACTGCTGCTCCTGGATCCGCGATGAGATCGTCTCCGGCTACATCCGTACCCGTGACATCGACCCCTACATCGTCTCCGATGAGGACATCGAGTACCTGGACAAGACCATCGACTACTGGATCAAGGGCGAGAGCACCCATGCCAAGACCATCGCTTACTACACCGAGCAGTTTGCTCCCCATGATTTCAACGGCGTGTCCATGGCCGGCCGTATGTGCATCTCCGATACCCCGGTAGGCCACTTCGCCACCGGCTACAACAAGGCCATCCGCGTGGGCTTCGGCGCCATCCGTCAGGAGGCCATTGACAAGCAGAACGAGATCCTGGCCAACGCCATGCCCGGCGAGGACGTGGACCGTTACCAGTTCTACCGTGCCGTTGAGATCGTCTGCGACGGCATGATCAACCTGGCCAAGCGCTACAGCAAGCTGGCTGCCGAGAAGGCTGCCGTCTGCACCGACCCGAAGCGGAAGGCCGAGCTGGAGAAGATCGCCGACGTCTGCGGCTGGATCTTCGAGAACCCCTGTCGTGACTTCTATGACGCCATCCAGGCCCTGTTCCTGTACCAGACCTGCCTGGATCTGGAAGGCAACATGCACGGCATCACCTTCGGCCGCGTTGACCAGTACCTGGGCGACTTCTGCCAGCGGGATCTGGACAACGGCGTTCTCACCGACGAGCAGGCCCAGGAGCTGATGGACTGCTTCTACCTGAAGGTCGCCGAGATGAACAAGCCCTGGGGCCATGGCCAGACCCAGTCCGCCCCCGGCTACACCTCCGGCCAGATGATGAGCATGGGCGGCGTGGACAAGGACGGCAACGACGCCTCCAACTGCGTCACCTACATGATGCTCCAGTCCGTTTCCAGACTGGTTCTGCACGATCCTCCTCAGTCTTTGAGAATCCACAAGGGTACCCCCGCTTCCCTGTGGGAGGCGGCCATCGAGACCACCAAGATCTGCGGCGGTCTGCCCACCTTCGAGAACGACGACGTGATCATCCCCGCCCTGATGAAGAACCGCGGCTTCAC
>ONVR01000264.1 GCA_900321335.1 uncultured Eubacteriales bacterium
AGGTGAGCCCGTGAAGCTGAGCATGTGGATTCTCAACAGCGAACTGTCCCGGAAATACGCCACGATCCCCCTGATCCTGGACGGGGAGCGGACCATCGAAAATGCCCGCCTGTTCCTCTCGGAGGAGGAGACGGCCTCCTCCGCGGAGTACGTCTACATCGGCAAGGCCTCGGATTTCTTTATGGGCGACATGGGCGACGCCGCCGACGTGCTGCTGTCCTCCGGCCGGGATATGCTCTTTGTCCGGAACGGGGACATTCTGGAAGTGGTCCACGACGTGCTGCGGATTTTTGACAAGTACCGGGAATTTGAGGAAAAGCTCATCCGGGCCGGCATGGGGGAAAACCCGTTCCAGGAGATGCTGGACGTGATCCACGGGCTGTTTCAATGTCCCATGTTCTGCGGCCAGAAGGATCTGCGGATCCTGGCCCTGACGGACCAGTACACGGACGAGCAGGTGTACGAGGGCTGGGACGAGGTCAAAAAGTACTACACCATGCCCATCACCCTCATCAACACCACGGTGGCGCCGGATATGGAAAAGTACCCGGACACCATTCCCACCGTGGCCATTCCCGTGGCGGAAAACGAGGGAAAGCACTTCAAATACCAGATCCGCTCCAACATTTACTGCAACCGGGAGTTCTGGGGCCACCTGTATATTTACTATTATCAGCCGGTCATGTCCATGTCCGTGATCCAGCTTGCCCGGTACTGCGCCGACGCCTACGGCTCCCTGCTGGACCGGCTGGCGCTGATCGACAGCGCCGACAAGCACAAGAAGTACACCTTCCTCATGGATATGCTCGACGGCAAGACCGTGGAGAAGGAGAAGATCGAAAACCTGTCCTGGCAGATGGGCTGGGCGGCGGGGCAGCAGCTGCGCCTGTACCGGATCACCCTGCCCCGGGAGAGCAAGAGCGAGGTCTTTTTCGACTTTGCCTGCGCCGCCGTGGACAAGGCCGCCGTCAACGAGATCGTCTTCGTCTATCAGAGGCAGATCCTGGTCATCGGCAAGGACACCGGCAGAAAGCCGGCGGAGCCCTTCCTCTCCCTCAAGCGGGTCATGTCCGATGACAAGTACATCTGCGGGGTGAGCTATCCCTTCAGCGACATGCGCATGCTCACCTACGCCTATTTCCAGGCGGGTTTTGCCATCGAAAAATACTACAGCGAGCACCCGGCGAGCAACTACTCCTACTATGACGACTACGCCTTTGCCGGGCTCATCGCCTACGTGCGCCAGGCCACGGAGTACAAGGCCTTCATCTCCCCCACCCTGGTGAAGCTCTATGAGATCGACCGGGTCACGGGAACGGAGTACTACAAGACCCTGTTCTGGCTGCTGGTGAACAACTATCACGCGGCGGAGACGGCCAAGACCCTGTTTATCCACCGCAACACCCTGAAATACCGGGTGGATAAGATCACCCAGCTCATGGACGTGGATATTTACGACGGCGACATCAGCGCCTATCTGCGCTTCTGTTACGCCCTCATGCTGGAGGATTTCCCGCCCGACGTGGGCGACCGGACAAAACAGCAGGACGAACCCGGCGAATAAGCCCCCGGCGCCCCTCTTGGGGCCGCCCGGGGGCTTTTCTGATACGCCGCGGCACAAAAGGGGAGCGTTTTTTTCCGCCAGATTTGTGCCGCCGGTACGATGCCTTTCCCGGGGAAAGGGCGTAAGCTGTTGTTACGATGTAAAATTATGTCTCCGGGACCGGATCGGCGGGCCGCCGGGGACTTGGAAAACCGGAAAAGGAGTGAGCGTATGTATCAGCTTGTACCCATCACCGACCGCGTGGAGCGGATGCGGCAGCAGTACAGAAGTACCATTCCCCACATCTGTATCGAGCGGTACCGGATCGTAACGGAATTCTATCAGGAGCATTCGGAGCTGACGGGAGTGCTCAAGCGGGCCAAATGCTTCCACGAGATCTGTGAGAAGATCCCCGTGCGCATCGGCCCGGAGGAGGTCATTGTGGGCGCCCAGTCCTCCCGGTACAAGGCCGCGGCCCTGTACCCGGAAAACGGTCTGGAGTGGCTCATCGGCGAGGCGGAGTCCGGCCTGATCTCCACCCGGCCTCTGGACCCCTACTACTTTGAGGAAGAGGACAAAAAGTACTTCCTGGAGACGGCGGGCTACTGGACCAAGGAGCGCATGAACGCCAAGTTCCTGGCCTATATGCCCGAGGCTTACGCGGACCACAAATTCAACTGCGCCACCATGTTCGGCTTTGCCGGCAGCGGCAGCGGCCCCGTGGGCCACTTCTGCACCGGCTATGACCGGGCCATCCGGGTGGGCTTCGGCGCCATCAAGGCCCAGGCGGAGGAGAAGGTGCGCCAGCTGGAGCTGGCGGCCATCCCCGGCAAGACCGTGGACCAGTACAACTTCTACCGGGCCGTGGCCATCGTCTGCGACGGTATGATCCTGCTGACCCGGCGCTACGCCGCCCTTGCCCGACAGATGTACGAAAACGAGCAGAATCCCGCCCGGAAAGAGGAGCTGGGCCTCATGGTCCGGACTTTGGAATGGACCATGGAAAACCCCGCCCGGAACTTCATCGAGGCTCTGCAGACCCTGTATCTGTACCAGACCTGCCTGTGCCTGGACGCCAATATGCACGGCATCAGCTTCGGCCGGATCGACCAGTACCTGGGCAGCTTCTACGAGGCGGACATCGCCAGCGGCGCGCTGACGCCGGAATACGCCCAGGAGCTGCTGGACCTGTTCTATCTGAAGGTGGCGGAGATGAACCGCCCCTGGGACGCGGAGGGCACCAAGGCCAGCCCCGGCTACACCAGCGGCCAGCTGATGACCCTGGGCGGCGTGGACGAAAACGGCAATGACGCCACCAACCCCGTGACCTTTATGATGCTCCAGTCCTCCGGACGGCTGGTGCTTCACTCCCCGCCCCAGGCCCTGCGGATCCACAAGGGGACGCCCCCGGCGCTGTGGGAGGCCGCCATCGAGACCAACAAGCGCTGCGGCGGCGTGCCGTCTTTTGAAAATGACGACGTGATCATCCCCGCCCTGATGGGCCGGGGCCACACCCTGGAGAGCGCCCGGAACTACTGCCTGATCGGCTGCGTGGAGCCCGGCGGCTGCGGCAACGAGTGGCCCGCCTGCGGCGGCGACGGCGCCGACGCCTACTGGAATCTGGTGGCCGCCATGTTCCTGGCCATCAACGACGGTCACTACCCCTGGGGCTTCTTCGGCACGGGGGTGAACTGGGACGAAAATCCCCGGAATGACCAGACCGGTCCCGCCACGGGCTACCTGTACGAGATGACGGACTTCCAGCAGGTGCTGGACGCCTTCAAGACCCAGGTGGAGTACTTCGTCCGCTGGCACGTGGCCTGCACCAACATCTTCGAGTACGTGGCCCGGGAGTACCTGCCCCAGCCCGTGGTGTCCGCCACCATGGCCGGCTGTATGGAAAAGGGCATGGACGTGACCTGGGGCGGCGCGGACTTCAACTCCTCCGGCATCGCCGGGGTGGGCATCGGCAACGTGGGCGACAGCCTGCACATGATCAAGCACCTGTGCTTTGACACCAAACGCTGCACCACCCGGGAGCTGTACGACGCCCTGAAGAACAACTGGAAGGGGTACGAGGAGCTCCACGATTACGTGGTCAACAAGGCCCCCCACTACGGCAACGGCATCGAGGAGGTGGACCGGTGGACGGCCTGGGCCGCCAAGGTCTTCTCCGACGCGGTCAACAGCTGCTCCGGCCCCAGAGGCCGCTTCAGCGCCGGCCTGTTCCCCATCACCACCAACATCATGTACGGCAAAATGTCCCCCGCCACCCCCGACGGGCGCTATGACGGGGAGCCCCTTGCCGACGGCATCTCCCCGGTCCAGCAGATGGATACCAACGGCCCCACGGCGGTGCTGGCCTCCGTGTCCAAAATCAACCAGGTGGAGTACCCCAACGGCACCTTGCTGAATATGAAGTTCCACCCCAGCTCCGTCAGCAGCCCGGAGGGGATCGTCAAGCTCTCCGAGCTCATCGCCACCTATTTCGACCTGGGAGGCATGGAGGTGCAGATCAACATCGTCAACGCCTCCACCCTGAAGGACGCCCAGGCCAAGCCCGACAACTACAAGGACCTGGTCATCCGGGTGGCCGGCTTCTCCACCTACTTCGTGGAGCTGCACCGGGAGTCCCAGGACGACATCATCCACCGCACAGAGCTGCAAATCGGTTAACATAAAATTTACAGGAAAGGAAAGATCGCAATGGCAGAGGTATTTGATATCAGAAAGGCCCAGGAG
>ONVR01000263.1 GCA_900321335.1 uncultured Eubacteriales bacterium
GCCATGGGGGCAGGCCCGGCGCCTTTGGCAAGAAAGTCCTTCCAGGTCAGAAAAGCGTGCCGTTTCGGCTTCGCTTTCAGCCGGTAGCCCAGTTTTATATGGGGCGGCATGGAGTCGGATACCCCCAGCACCACGACGGGGCAGGGGAGTTCACTCTTTACAGCCTCCGCCTTTTCCAGCGCCGCGTCAAGCACGAGAAACAGTTTTGACTGTGTGTTTTCGATCGTATGGAGGATCTCTTTCTCCGAGAGGGTCATATACACCATGTTGGCCACGGCGTCGATGTAGTTCAGAGCGTACATAGCACAGATCGCCTCCGGGGTGTGCATGGACATGACGGTGACAATATCTCCTGCACGCACCCCCATGGCATAAAAAGCAGCCGCCGTCTTTTCGACGGTTGCAAAGAGCTTTCCAAACGTGATTGCCCTGCCGTAATACCGCAGGACAATATCGGACAGATGCTCCTTGTTGTTCTTCCAAATATACTGATACATAGTGCATTGGGGCAGGGGCGCGCTGATGGCCTCCTCGCTGTAGTACTTCAGCCAGGGCTTGTCAATGGATGGGAAACCCGTCCGTTTCGTTTCTTCTGTCATGTGTCTTCTTCCTGTCGTACAGCTACAGGGGTAAAATTGTACCGCTGCAAGCCGGATTTTCCCATCTGTTATACATAGAAACCGCCCCTGTTTCAAGTGATTTGCATTCTTTTTTAGCCGACGTTTTTCCATCTCTGCCGCAAAACGCTTCCAATGGGATAAAACGAATCCAAACAAAAACAGGGCAGGATCCCCAAGGGGGAATCCTGCCCTGCCGATTCTGTTTTCGTCCTTAATCCTTCCAGGCTGTCCGGAACTTGAGCCATTCGGGGTCGGGGTCCTCGTTCCAGGCCCAGTCGCGTCCGCCCTTGAACACCTCGGCGTTCATCTCGTTGGAGAGCATATTCAGCGTGGCCGTGGGGAAGCGCTTGGCCATGTGGTAGTAGAAGTCGCCGGGGGTGGTGGTGGCGGCCAGCTCCTCTTCCGTGGCGATGAGATAGTCCCTGGTGAACTTCAAACCGCTCTCATCCAGCAGGGTGCCCTCCCGCATATGGCCGGGAATGACCACGTCGGGCTTGAGGTCGTAGATGCCCTCGATGTCCTTGACCCACAGCTTGCGCTGCTCCTCGTTGACCTCGCAGGTAAAGGGGTGGGCGTCGTTGAACACCACGTCGCTGCATACTACGGTTTTGATGGAGGGGATCCACACGATGGTGTTCCACATGAGGTCGCCCATGCACCGGATGATCTCCAGCCGCTCGCCCTCCAGCTCCATGTAGTCCGCCGTCAGCGGCTCCAGGCAGTCGCACTGCTTCCGGCACAGGTTGTCCTTGCCGATGGTGGTCTCCCACTCGTCCAGTTTGGGCTGGTACTGGTGGGCATAGAGGGTCACCACCGGGGCCGGCGCGTAGCACTTGGCCTCGGGAAATACCTCGTGGATCTCGCCCATGCCCCAATAGTGGTCGGGATGGGCGTGGGTGGCGTAAATGGCCTTGAGCTTCAACCCTGTCTCCAGAATCTCCGCGATGACCCGGTGGGCGTTGGCTCTGGTCCATTGGCAGTCAATGAGGATGCACTCCTTCTGACCCATCACAATGGTGGACGTGACGTTGAAGCCGTCCTCCGACGCCACGAATACTTTGGTGGAGAGTTTGCCTTCTCCGTGTCTGGTTACGATGGTTTCCATACAATCTTCCTCCTGTGATTATTTCTGACGTGACAGGGTCCTTTTTCCTATATGCCCAGTATACCACGGCCGACCCCGTCAGCACAACAGAAAAAACAAAACCGGGAGATCCGAATTCCCGCTTTTCGGAGACAGACCGACACCGTGAAAAACAGAGGTCCGGCGGATGCGCCGCCGGACCTCCGTTTACTTCATGAGCTTCTGGATGAGGTTCATCAGCTCATCCACCTTTTCGTTGTTCCCGTTTTGCACGTCCTCCACCACGCAGGTGTGCAGGTGCTGTCCCAGCAGCACCTTGTTAAAGGCGTTGAGCGCCGACTGGATGGCCATGACCTGGGTGATGATATCCACGCAATAGGCGTCGCTCTCCAGCATACCCTTGACGCCGCGGACCTGTCCCTCGATGCGGGACAGACGGTTTTTCAGGCTCCTGAGTTCCGCGTCATCCCGGTGTTTTTTTCGGCAGCAGCACGCCATCTGCTCCATTTCGCTCATATCGATCCCCTTTTCCTTGGTTTTTCTCTATCATATACCCGTAAGGGGTATTTGTAAAGCGTTTTTTTCAATTTTTCGGAAAAAACTGTTTCATTCCAGGGTCACAATGGACACCTCAAAGGCTGTTTTTTCCACGGGACCGTCCTTCTCGTTTTTTATGTAGGTTCTGCTCTGGATCCTTCCCCGCAGGCGAATGCAGTCGCCCACCTGAAGGGCCGAAGCCTCCTGGGCGAGACTGCCCCAGGCGATGCAGGGCAGGTAATCCGACCGGCCGTATTTCCGGTTCACCGCCAGCATGATATCGCAGATCATCCGGCCCATGGGGGTCCGGCGCAGAACCGTGGGCTTGCAGACTGTACCGGCCAGATACACGTCGTTGCGCTCCGGTTCGTCCGTAAACCGGATCTGCTTGGCAAAAACCGTGATCACCAGTCGGCTGCCCCGGCCGCTGCGGTTATTGAAGGAGCGCAGCTCCCCGCGCAGGGCGATCCGTCCGGCGCTGTCCACGGGCATCTGATCCAGCAGGCGCTCCCGGACCACCACGTTTACGGTGTCGCCGGTTCCCGACAGCCGCAGCACCTCCAGGGGAAAGGTATAAAAGTTCTCGCCCCGTCCCCCGTGGGAGAAGACGGGCGCTCCCGCGGCGGTGCCGCACAGCTCTACGGTATTGTTGATCTCATCCAATGTCTTGCACCTCTCTCAGACTCATGTATGAGACAGTATATGCGGCGGTCCGGCGCCGTATGCTACAGCTTCTCTCCCAGCAGCAAAAGCGCGCCGTACACCGCCAGCAGCGCCTCCGGCTCCATGGCGTCCCGGACGGTGACCTCCTGCCGCTCCAGGATCAGCCCCGAGACGGTCAGGATCTCCCGCTGCAGGGCGAGCACGCGTCTGCGGGGCGCCAGGGAGGACAACGTCAGCGTGTCCCGTCCGGACAGGCCGTAGGTCACGGCGCAGCGGGACCGGACCCGGCAGGTCTCCGTAAAGCCTGGCAGCAGCAAAATCTCCGCCCGGCCGTCGGGAATGCCCCCGGCACGGACAAATCCGGGGGATACCACCAGCAGATCCGGCGCCTCGGCCCGGCAGAGCGGCAGGGGCGTGCGGCGGCAGATCTCCCGGGCAATCTGCTCACCCTCTCGCTGGAGGACCTTTATGGACGGCACACCCATCACGCTCCCTGCCCTTTTGAAAAATCTGCCGGTCCGCCAGCCGGCAGAGTCCCAGCGCCGGGACCGTCAGAAGTACCCACAGGGCCGTGTACAGGGGACAGATCTGCCCCAGAAAGTTTCCGGGCACGTCCCCGTAGTCCCACACGTTCCAGCCCAGCAGTCGGTTTACCACCAGTCCCACCGCCAGCTCCACCCCGGTGATGATCCCGCCTCCCGCCAGGCAGAGCTGCCACAGGCTGGCCTTCCGCCTGCGGCTGACGGCGTAAATGGCCGTCAGGCACAGGCCGCCTGCCAGGAGCATGGACCAGTGGGTCTGGCCGCGAAAGGCGATCTCCAGGGCGCCGTAGGAAACGGCCCCCAGCATGTAAATATAAAGATAGCGCACAGAAAACCATCTCCCGATGGTATAGTATTTGCGCCGCCGGCTTTTTTATCCCGCTGCCGGGAGGATGAAAATATAAATTTTTCTCGCTTTTTCTATTGACAGGCCGCCGGGACACTGCTATAATAATCCAGCAAACAAAGCAGAACGGCAACCCGTCCTCACCCGGCCACACCCGTGCGCCGCGGTCGAACATGGTATACTCCCGGCGAAAACCGGTGTATCTTTGCGGGTGCTTTCTGCATCCGCATTTTTTGTTGGCATTTTTATTGGAGGTGCTTTCACATCGCAAACATGGAACATCAGATCAACGAGGAAATCCGAGACGCAGAGATCCGTTTGATCGGCGCTGACGGCGCACAGTTGGGCATCATGACCGCCCAGCAGGCCCTGCAGATCGCGGAGGAAAACGACCTTGACCTTGTAAAGATCGCGCCCCAGGCGGTACCCCCCGTATGTAAAATCATGGACTACGGCAAATACCGTTTTGAGCAGGCCAAGCGGGAAAAGGACGCCCGCCGGAACCAGCGGGTGATGGAGGTCAAGGAGGTCCGGATGTCTCCCAGCATCGGCGACAACGACTTCAACGTCAAGCTCCGCAACGGTGTCAAATTTCTGGCCGACGGCGACCGTCTCAAGGTAACTGTGCGGTTCCGAGGCCGTGAAATGGCCCATACCGAGATCGGGCAGGAGCTGCTGACCAGATTTGCCGAGGGGTGTTCGGAGGTCGGCACCGTGGATAAAAACGCCAAGCTTGAGGGCCGTCATATGACCATGTTCCTGACGCCCAAGAGCACCAAATAATTTGTAGATCACATCGGAAGGAGTCATTTGTTATGCCCAAGATCAAGACCCACAGCGGCGCAAAAAAGAGATTCAATCTCACCAAATCCGGCAAGGTGAAGCGTGCCCACGCTTACAAGAGCCATATCCTCAACAAGAAGTCCACCAAGCGTAAAAGAGGCCTCCGCAAGGGCACCTATGCTGACGCTACCAACGAGGCAGCGATCAAGCGTATGATTCTGTACAAATAAGGAGGTACTTGAAAGATGGCTAGAGTTAAAGGCGCGATGATGACGCGCAAGAGAAGAAATAAAATCATGAAGCTGGCCAAGGGCTACTGGGGCAGCAAGTCCAAGCACTACAAGATGGCCAACCAGGCCGTCATGAAGTCCCTGAAGTACGCTTACATCGGCCGCAAGCAGAAGAAGAGACAGTTCCGCCAGCTCTGGATCGCCCGCATCAACGCCGCGTGCAAGGCCAATGGCATGAACTACTCCCGTTTCATGAACGGCATCAAGAAGGCCGGCATCACCATGAACCGCAAGATGCTCTCCGAGATGGCCATTCACGATCCCGCCGCTTTCACCGCGCTGGTGGAAAAGGCCAAGGCTGCTCTCGAGGCGTAAATCCGAACAATCATCAAGCCATCCTCCGGGGTGGCTTGATTTTTTGCGGCTTTTGCCCTGAGCGACAAAAATTGCGTTGCAAAAGAGCGGGCACGTATGCTATAATATATCAGTTATCACTGCGGGCGAGAGGAGGGAGTTTCCATGGCGCCGTCCCAGGGGATCAAGCAGATCGCGGTAAACCGCAAGGCACACCACGACTATTTTATACTGGAGAAGCTGGAGGCGGGCATCGAGCTGTTCGGCACCGAGGTCAAGTCGATCCGGGCCGGAGGCGTGAATCTGAAGGACTCCTACTGCTCCGTGAAAAACGGAGAACTCATCGTCTACGGGCTCCATATCAGCCCCTATGAGAAGGGCAACATCTTCAACCGGGACCCCATGCGGCCAAAAAAACTGCTGCTGCACAAACGGGAGATCATGCGCCTGCTGGGAAAGGTCAAGCAGGAGGGCCTGACTATCGTACCCCTGCAGATGTACCTGAAGGGATCTCTGGTGAAGGTGGAGATCGGCCTTGCCAAGGGCAAAAAGCTCTACGACAAGCGGGACGACATGGCCCGCCGGGACGCAGGGCGTGAGATGGAGCGCACCTTGAAGGACAAAAATTTCAGAACGTAGATACGAAAGGAACGTGAGCGCAATGGCAAATCCCATCGTGACCATCACCATGGAAAACGGCGGCGTCATGAAGGCGGAGCTTTACCCCGACGTGGCCCCCAACACCGTAAACAACTTTATCTCCCTCGTGAAGAAGGGCTTTTATGACGGCCTGATCTTCCACCGGGTCATCGCCGGCTTTATGATCCAGGGGGGCGACCCCCAGGGAATCGGCGTGGGCGGCCCCGGCTACAGCATCAAGGGCGAGTTTAACGCCAACGGCTTCCGCAATGAGCTCAAGCACACCAAAGGCGTTCTCTCTATGGCCAGAGCCATGATGCCCGACTCCGCCGGCAGCCAGTTCTTCATCATGCACGAGGACGCGCCCCATCTGGACGGCCAGTATGCCGCCTTTGGCTGTGTCACCGAGGGACTGGACGTGGTGGACGCCATTGCTTCCGTGGCTACGGATTACAATGACCGGCCCCGGGAGGATCAGCGGATCCGGACCATGACCGTGGAGACCTTCGGCGTGGAGTATCCCGAGCCGGAGAAAGCCTGAGTCACAAAAACAGGTACCCTCAAGAAAGCCGGAATGGAAGCCCAGCGAA
>ONVR01000260.1 GCA_900321335.1 uncultured Eubacteriales bacterium
CAGACTCTCCGAGATGAACAAGGAGATCATGGGCATGGCGGGCAAGGACTTTGACCCCTTCTATGGCGCCCCTGTGGTGCTTGTGGTTCTGGCAAACAGAAGCGTGCCCACCTACCTGTATGACGGCAGCCTCGTTATGGGCAACCTCATGCTGGCGGCCAGGGAACAGGGAATCGGCAGCTGCTGGATCCACCGGGCCAAGGAGGAATTTGACTCCGAAGAGGGTAAGCAGATCCTTAAGGATCTTGGCATTGAAGGAGACTACGAGGGGATCGGCCACTGCATTCTGGGGTATGCAAAGGGAAAGGCACCCAAGGCTGCGCCGAGAAAGGAAAACTACATCTATCGCGTAGACTGACAGAACCCTATTGAATTTTCAGACGGCCTTTTGTATAATGAAAAAAGAGCAAGAAAAAGACAGTCTGCAGCCGGTTTCACCGGCAAATGTAAACTTTAAGGAGGAATTTTATCATGAAAGTGAAAGCCGCCGTTACCCGTGAACAGGGTAAGCTCGCCATTGAGGAGGTAGAACTGGCCGCTCCCAAGGCGTCCGAGGTTCTCGTTAAGCTGATCGCAAGCGGCGTCTGCCACACGGACTCCGCCGGTATCAACCAGATCATCCCCGTTACCATGCCTGCTATTTTCGGACATGAAGGCGTGGGCATCGTGGAGGAAGTAGGCGTGGGCGTTGACTCGCTCAAGCCCGGTGACCGTGTTATCATGTCCTTCCCTTCCTGCGGCGTCTGTGATAACTGCAAGGCCAACCAGCCCTATGCCTGCGACGATCTGAACCGTCTCTTCTTTGACGGCTCCTACAAGGACGGCACCAAGCGTTACAAGACCCTTGACGGTGAGGACATTTCTTCCTTCTTTGGACAGGGCGCCTTCTCCACCCACGTGGTGGTGGATGCCAGAAACGCCGTTAAGGTCGACGTGACCGACGATCAGCTCAAGTACCTGTGCTCCCTTGGCTGCGGCGTACAGACCGGCGCTGGCGCCGTGCTGAACACCGCAGATCCTGAGCCCGGCTCCACCCTTGCCGTGTTCGGATGCGGCGGCGTGGGCATGGCGGCCATCATGGGCGCCAAGATCGCCGGCTGCAGCAAGATCATTGCCGTGGATGTGGTTCCCTCCAGACTGGAGATGGCCAAAGAGCTGGGCGCCACTGATGTGGTCAACGGCAAAGAGGTTAACGCCGTTGAGGAGATCAAGCGGATCACCAACGGCGGTGTCAACTACGCCATTGAGTCCTCCGGTGTGCCCGCTCTGTCTCTGCAGGCCCTGAGCTCCTGCCGCCGTCTCGGCAAGTGCGTGCTGGTCTCCGTAACCGGCGACGCAACGGTTCCCGTGGCTCTGGAGCCCATGCTCATGAACCCCTCCGTCACGCTGTGCGGTATCACGGAGGGCGGTTCCAATCCTCAGACCTTTATCCCGAAGCTGGTTAAGTTCTTCATCGAGGGCAAACTCCCCGTTGACAAGCTCGTAAGCTTCTACGACTTCACCGACGAGGGCATCGCCCAGGCCTTTGAGGACTCTCACACCGGCAAGACCATCAAGCCGATTCTCACCTTCCAAGACTGATCACCTGCCAGGAGGAATTCCAGATGGGAAAACTTCTTGAAGGAAAAGTAGCCATCGTCACAGGCTCCGGACAGGGGGTAGGACGTGCTCTGGCGCTGAAATACGCGTCAGAGGGCGCCACGGTCATCACCAACAACCGAAAAAAAGCCATGAGCGACACCAAACAGCTCACGCCGGAGGAGATCGCCACTTTGTCTGAAGCGGACCGGAAGGCCGTGGCGGAGAAGTACGCCAGGCTCTCCGGCAACGCGGAGACCACAGCAAACCAGATCATCGCCGAGGGCGGCAAAGCCTATCCCTTCTTTGGCGACATCGGAAACTTCGACACCGCAAAGGATATCGTTGCTTTTACCGTGGAAAAGTGCGGCAAGGTGGACATCGTTGCCAATGTGGCCGGGGCTTTCGGTTTCGGCTCCGTCACAGAGATCAGCGAAGAGACGTGGGATCGGGTCAACACCGTAAAGCCAAAGGGCTACTTCAATATCATCCATTTCGCCGCTCCCTATATGATGGAGCAGAAATGGGGACGCATTATCAACTGCACCAGCCGCGCCTTTTTGGGCGACTGGATCCTCCATCCGGAGTACTGCGCCGCCAATGCCGGTGTTGTGGGCCTGACAAGAGCCGTTGCCATTGAACTGTACCCCTATAACATCACCTGCAACGCCTTCAGCCCCTTTGCCGCGACGAGGGCCTCTGTGGATCTGGAGGCGGCCAATCTGGTCAAGTCCGACCGAAAAAAAGCCATGGCCGGTCTGCCCAATTTCACCTTTGAGCAGACACCGCCGCCCGAGGCGATCACGCCGTTTCTGACTTACCTGTGCACAGACGCGGCGGCTAAGGTCAGCGGCTCGGTCTTCTCCCTTGCGGGCAATTCCATCGCCCTGTACTCCGAACCCGTGGAGCAGAAGAGCATTTCCAAGTTTTCTCCGGAGTTCTGGACCCAGGAAGAGCTGGAAATGGCTTCCCGCAGCTTGTTTGCGGGCTACAAGAGTCTGGCAGAACCGGACAACGTACACTGAAAACCGGAAAAGCGCATGCGTTGCCGCGTGCGCTTTTCTCTTAACGGCAAACCGGATAATGCCAGCGTTCTGAAATCCAAAGGAAAAGAAAAGTGCCTGGAGGCATTTGCCTTCAGGCACTTCTGGCACCCACGAGGGGATTCGAACCTCCGACCTACCGCTTAGGAGGCGGTCGCTCTATCCTGCTGAGCTACGTGGGCATAGGAAACAAGCGTTATCATTTTATACGAATTGCCGCCCGGTGTCAAGGGAGAGCCGTAACGGAGCTCAAACTTTTTCCTTGACAGATTATCGTTACAGCAGTACAATATCTATTGACATTCTCATATGAATTTGGTAAAAATTCAATTTCTATTCAGGTTTTTGCAAAAGACGAATACTGCTTTAATGATTTAAAAAAATTCAAAAGAATGGAGGTGTGTATACTTACAATGTCTCCAGTTATAGCGATAATTCTCATTGTTGTTGCGCTGGCGATCGGCGTTGCGGTGGGTATGCTGCTGCGTAAAAGAAACGCCGAGAAAGCTATTGGAAGCGCTGAGGAAGAAGCCGTGCGCATTGTCAATGACGCGGTAAAAGATGCTGAAAGCAAAAAGAGAGAAACTCTCTTAGAGGCAAAGGAAGAAATACACAAAGAACGTACTGAATTAGAACGAGAGGTCAAGTCAAGAAGAGCCGAACTTCAGCGGCAGGAGGACAGACTCCAGCAGAAGGAGAACACCCTTGACAGAAAAACCGACGCAGTAGAGAGAAAGTCTGACGATCTGAGCAAAAAGCAGGAACAGCTTGAAAAAGAGCGGGAAGAGGTCGCGTCCCTGAAAAAAAGCGAGCTTGAGATCCTGGAGCGTATCTCCGGTTACACCGCGGAGGACGCAAAAGCGTATCTGATCAACACCGTGGAATCCGAAGTTACCCACGAAATGGCCATGACGGTCAAGGAAATCGAAAACCGATACAAGGACGAGGCCGACCAGAAGGCCCGGGAATACATCTCCCTGGCGATCCAGCGCTGCGCAGCAGACCACGTGGCGGAGGCCACGGTTTCCGTTGTGCCCCTGCCCAACGACGAGATGAAGGGGCGCATCATCGGCCGTGAGGGCCGCAACATCCGCGCCATTGAAACGCTCACCGGTGTGGATCTGATCATCGACGATACGCCGGAGGCCATTACCCTTTCCAGCTTTGACCCCGTGCGCCGCGAGATCGCACGCATTGCTCTGGAAAAGCTCATTCTCGACGGCCGCATTCATCCGGCAAGAATTGAAGAGATGATCGAAAAGGCCAAGAAGGAAGTCAACGCCACCATCAAGGCTGAGGGCGAGCGGGCAACCTTTGAAACCGGTATTCACGGCCTCCATCCGGAGATCGTCAAGCTGCTGGGCCGTATGCGCTACAGAACCAGCTACGGACAGAACGTGCTCAATCACTCCATTGAGGTCTCCCATATTGCCGGCCTGCTGGCATCGGAGCTCGGTGTGGACGTGGCCACGGCAAAGCGCGCCGGTCTGCTGCACGACATCGGTAAGTCCATTGACCACGAGGTCGAAGGCAGCCACGTGACCATCGGCGTTGACATCGCCAGAAAGTACAAGGAAAGCGAAGAGGTTATCCACGCCATTCACGCCCACCACGGCGACGTGGAGGCCAGAACCATCGTCGCTTGCCTCGTTCAGGCGGCTGACACCATTTCCGCCGCCAGACCCGGCGCAAGACGTGAGAACGTGGAGAATTACATCAAGCGTCTGGAGAAACTGGAAGAGCTCACAAACTCCTTCCATGGCGTTGACAGCTGTTACGCCATCCAGGCCGGACGCGAGATCCGCATCATGGTCAATCCGGAGAAGATCAGCGAGGACGAGATGACCCTCCTGGCAAGGGATATTGCCAAGAAGATCGAAAGCGAGCTTGAGTATCCGGGCCAGATCAAGGTCAATCTGATCCGTGAGACCAAAGCAGTGGAATACGCGAAGTAAACAATCTCCCCCTGAGCACGCTCAGGGGGAGACCTGTGTCTGTTGACAGAAAACCAGACAGTATTGTATACTACGTAAGGCGGGAAAAGCTGCCGGTGTAACAGAGAAATTCGGGAGGAAGTAATGATATGAGCACGGAATGTTCCAATAATTGCAGCAGCTGCGGCTCTAACTGCGACAGCCGCAGAGAGCCCATGAGCCTGAAAGCCCAGGCAAATGAGGCTTCCAACGTAAAAAAAGTGATTGCCGTGATCAGCGGCAAGGGCGGCGTGGGAAAGTCCCTCGTCACGTCGCTTCTGGCTGTGGCGGCCAAAAGAAAGGGCCTGCAGTCCGCTATTCTGGACGCCGACGTGACCGGCCCCTCCATTCCACAGGCATTTGGCCTGCACACCAAGGCCCAGGCCGACGACAACGGCCTGATCCCCGGCAAATCCCGGGGCGGCGTTTCCGTCATGTCCATCAATCTGCTTCTGGAAAACGAGACGGATCCCGTGATCTGGCGCGGTCCCGTAATCTCCGGCGTGGTCAAGCAGTTCTGGACCGACGTTGCATGGGGGGATGTGGACTATATGTTCGTGGATATGCCTCCCGGAACGGGTGATGTGCCCCTTACGGTGATGCAGTCCCTGCCCATTGACGGCATCGTGGTGGTGACCTCTCCTCAGGACCTGGTCTCCATGATCGTGAGCAAGTCCGTGCAGATGGCGAAGATGATGAACGTACCCATTCTGGGCATTGTGGAGAATATGTCCTATTTCCAGTGTCCCGACTGCGGCAAGCGTCACCACATCTTCGGAAACAGCCACATTGACAGCATCGCCCAGGCGTATGGCATTGAAAAAACGGCGATGCTTCCCATCGACAGCTCCCTGGCGGAGGCGTGTGACACGGGAAGGATCGAAGATGTCTCCGATGCTTTCGTGGATGCGGTAAAGGACTTTATTGTGTAATGCAGACAGGCTTTGGAGGCTTCCTCCAAAGCCTGACTTCTTATCATGATGGGAGATACTATGATTACCAACGAGGAAATCCTGCGCTTAGCCGATCTTGCCAAACTCTCACCGGAGGACGTGACTGCGGCGTCTCTGCGGGAGGATCTGGAGAGTCTTGTGACCTTTGCCGGAACAATCGTCGGCGTACAGGCAAAGATAACCGAATCCCGAGCAGAGCCTGCGGCGCTGCGGCCGGATCTTTCCGTGCCATCCGCTGATCGGGAGGCAGTCCTGCAGAACGCCGCCGTAACTGAGAGCGGTTTTTTTGTTGTAAACAGCGGAGGCAGCCATGTACACAATCCGTGAGATTCAAGACCGCATCATGACCAAACAGATCTCCTGCACAGAGCTGACAAAGCTGTATCTGGACGCCGCTGCGGCAGATACGCTCAATGCCTATATTACATCCACACCGGAGCATGCTCTGGCGGCAGCTGGGGCTGTAGATCGTAAAATTGCCGCCGGAGAGTCATTGCGGCCTCTGGAGGGGGTTCCTGTTTGTGTTAAAGACAATATCTCTACAGCGGGGATCCTCACGACCTGTGCTTCCCGCATGCTGGAGGATTATGTACCCTTTTACGACGCTCATGCATGGACTCTGCTCAAGGGACAGGGAGCCGTGCTGATCGGCAAGGGCAACATGGATGAGTTTGCCATGGGATCGACGGGGGAGACCTCCCGGTTCGGATCAACGGCCAATCCCGTTGATCCCCGTTACGTTGCGGGAGGCAGTTCCAGCGGCTGCGCCGCGGCGGTGGCGGGGAATCTGGCGGTCTGTGCCATGGGCTCAGATACCGGCGGCAGCGTGCGCCTGCCTGCGGCCTACTGCGGTGCCGTGGGCTTCAAGCCCACCTATGGCGCTGCGTCCAGACGGGGACTCGTTGCGTTTGCCTCATCCTTTGATCAGATCGGACCCATAGGCGGCAGCGTGGAAGACGTGGCTGCGCTGTTGGACGCGATCACGGGAAAGGATCCGGGGGATATGACCCACAGGGGCCTGACGCCTGTAAGACCTCAACTGACCGGAAGCGTCAAAGGCCTGCGGGTTGGCCTTGCCGGGGAGTTTTTCGAGGAACTTCCTGCATCCGTTGCCGCTGCGCTGACAGAGGCTGTTTCGGTTTTGGAAAATGCCGGAGCAGAGATCGTCAAAGTCCGGTTTCCGCTGCTGCAGACGTGTCTGCCTCTGTACTATATTCTCTCCAGCGCGGAGGCATCGTCCAATCTCGGGCGGTATGACGGGATTCGCTACGGACATCGCGCACCGGAAGGGGACACGCTTCATGAGACGATCTGCAGGAGCAGAAGCGAGGGCTTCGGCGCGGAGGTCAAGCGTCGGATCCTGCTGGGGACTTACGTGCTCCGGGCCGGATACAAGGACGATTACTATGGGAAAGCGCAAAAACTGCGGCTGACTGTCAGAGCGGAGCTGGAAAAGCTCTTTGAAAGCTGCGACCTGCTTCTGACGCCTACAGTGCCCCATACGGCGCGGCAAAAAGGGGAAAGCCTGGAGCCGGTGCAGACGTACCGGTCGGATCTTTGTACCGTACCGGCAAATATCGCCGGTGTCCCCGCTGTGTCTGTACCCTGCGGCCGGGATGAAAACGGTCTGCCCATAGGCCTGCAGCTGATGGGCCGGGCCTTCCGGGACGGCTTAGTTCTCAACGCCGCCTATGCTTACGAACTGGCCACAGCGGGCGCCTACCTGGCCAAAACGGATCGGGGGGTGCGGCTATGAGCGGCTGGGAAACCGTGATCGGATTGGAAACCCACGTGGAATTACTGACAAGGACGAAGATCTTTTGTTCCTGCAGCACCGGTTTCGGCGGAGAACCCAACACCCGCTGCTGCCCAGTTTGTACAGGCCAGCCGGGCAGCCTTCCCGTGCTCAATGAGAAGGCCGTGGAGCTGGCGGTCCGGGCTGGTCTTGCCCTGAACTGCCGCATCAACCTTGTGTCAGCCATGGACCGGAAACACTACGTCTACCCGGACCTTCCCAAAGCGTATCAGATCACCCAGTTTGACGTCCCCCTGTGTGAAGCGGGCTTTGCGGATCTGCCATCGGGAAAGCGGATCGGCATTACCCGGATCCATATAGAGGAGGATGCAGGGAAGCTGGTACGGGAGAACGGAAAAATCTACATCGACTATAACCGTGGGGGTGTGCCCCTCATTGAGATTGTGACAGAGCCGGATTTTCGAAGTGCCCAAGAGGTCACGGAATATCTGGAACTGCTGCGGCTGACCATGCGGGGGATCGGCGTATCCGACTGCAAGATGCAGGAAGGCTCTCTGCGGTGCGACGTAAACGTCTCCCTGCGAAAGCCGGGTGAACCATTTGGCACGAGGACAGAAATCAAGAACCTCAACAGCTTTACAGCTGTGGCCGCGGCCATTGAATCGGAGGTCCGGCGGCAGAAGGCGATTCTGGATTCCGGGGGCAGGATCGTTCAGCAGACGCGGCACTTTGACGCGGCAAGGGGAGAGACGGCAGATATGCGCGGCAAAGAGGACGCGGAAGATTACCGTTTTTTTCCGGAGCCGGATTTGCCGGAGATTGTGCTGTCACCGATCTGGGTCGAGCAGCTTCGCAAAACCATGCCGGAGCTGCCGGCGGCGAAAAAGGACCG
>ONVR01000258.1 GCA_900321335.1 uncultured Eubacteriales bacterium
CGCAGGCAAAACCTTGGCGCAGGCGGAATTCATTTCCGCCGAGCATGTTCAATCTCCGAAGGGCGAAGCCCAAAAAGAAAGAGGCCGATTATCGGCCTCTTTCTTTTTGGAGCGGCTTACGAGGCTCGAACTCGCTACCTCCACCTTGGCAAGGTGGCGCTCTACCAGATGAGCTAAAGCCGCATTTGCTGTTGCCTGTATATAATAGCACAATTTTTTCGTTTGTCAACACACAAATCGGAATTCTAAACAAAAATTTTTTGCAGGAGCACCACCAGCACCAGACCGGGCAGGCCGAAGATCCCGGCCAGCAGCGTCGTCAGCCAGTTGATGGCAATGCCCAGGCCCACATAATTAAGCCCCTGCATGACCAGAAACCCCAGTGCCGTGTTCAAAAGCACCTTCGCCGCCCGGCGCAGCGGCGAGCGGATAAAGATGACGACCAGAAGCGTTATGACCACGGCCGTTGCCAGAATACCGGCCGCCTGATTCTGCTGCATGGCGATACCTCCCATTAACTCTTGCTTTTTTCACGGTTTTACTATATAATATTTAAATTACTGAAAAGTATTCCAAAAATCTGTTAAAGGCGGCTTGAGATGACGAGAAAAACGAAACAGGCTCAATACGACGATACCAGCATCAGCCTTCTCAAGGGCGCGGACCGGGTCCGCAAGCGCCCCGGGGTCATTTTCGGCTCCGACGGGCTGGAGGGCTGTGAGCACGCCGTATTCGAGATCCTCTCCAACTCCATTGACGAGGCCCGGGAGGGCCACGGCAACGTGATCACCCTCACCCACTATGAGGACAACTCCATCGAGGTGGAGGATTTCGGCCGGGGCTGTCCCGTAGACTGGAACAGCGCGGAGAACCGCTTCAACTGGGAACTGGTATTCTGCGAGCTCTACGCCGGCGGCAAATACAACAACGACGAGGGCGAAAACTACGAATACTCTCTGGGTCTCAACGGCCTGGGCGCCTGCGCCACCCAGTACAGCTCCCGGTACATGGACGTGACCGTTTACCGGGACGGGAAGAAGTTTTCCCTGCATTTTGAAAAAGGGGAAAACATCGGCGGGCTGACGGGCGAGGAGTACAAGGGCCGCCGCACGGGCACGGTGATCCGCTGGCTGCCGGATATTGAGGTCTTTACGGACATCCGGATCCCCAAGACGTATTTCGAGGACATTCTCAAGCGGCAGGCCGTGGTCAACGCCGGCATCACCTTCCGGCTGAAAACCCAGGTTGGCAGCACCTTTGAGACAGAGGATTTTCTCTACGAAAACGGCATCAGCGATTACGTGACGGAGCTGGCCGGAGAGGGCCCCCTCACCCCCACCAACTATATCGAAACCGAGCGCAAGGGCCGGGACCGGGAGGACAAGCCGGAATACAAGGTGCGCATCTCCGCGGCCTTCAGCTTTTCCAACAAAGTCAACGTCATCGAATACTATCATAACTCCTCCTGGCTGGAGCACGGCGGCGCCCCGGAGAAGGCAACCAGAAGTGCCTTTGTCTCCGCCATTGACGGATACATCAAAAAGGCGGGCAAGTACCAGAAAAACGAGTCCAAGGTCAGCTTTGCTGACATTCAGGACTGTCTGATCCTTGTGACCAACTGTTTTTCCACCGTCACCTCCTACGAAAACCAGACGAAAAAGGCCATTACCAACAAGTTTATTCAGGAGGCCATGACGGAATTCTTCCGCACCCAGCTTGAGATCTACTTTATCGAGCACAAGGCGGAGGCGGACCGGATCGCCGACCAGGTGCTGATCAACAAGCGCAGCCGGGAGACGGCGGAGCGGGCCCGGCAGAACATCAAGAAAAAGCTCTCCGGCAGCATCGACATCGCCAACCGGGTCCAGAAGTTCGTGGACTGCCGCACCAAGGACGTGTCCCGCCGGGAGATCTATATCGTGGAGGGCGACTCCGCTCTGGGCGCCTGCAAGCAGAGCCGGGACGCGGAGTTTCAGGGTATCATGCCCGTGCGGGGCAAGATCCTCAACTGTCTCAAGGCCGACTATGAAAAGATCTTCAAAAGCGAGATCATCACCGATCTGCTGAAGGTCCTGGGCTGCGGCGTGGAGGTCAAGAGCCGGGCCAAGGACGTCAGCTCCTTCGACCTGAACAACCTGCGGTGGAACAAGGTTATCATCTGCACCGACGCGGACGTGGACGGCTACCAGATCCGGACGCTGATCCTCACCATGCTCTACCGGCTGACTCCTACCCTGATCAACGAGGGGTACGTGTACATCGCCGAGTCCCCCCTGTTTGAGATCAGCTGCAAGGACAAGACGTATTTTGCCTATACGGAAAAGGAAAAGGCAGACATCCTCGAATCCCTGGCCGGGCAGAAGTATACCCTCCAGCGCTCCAAGGGTCTTGGCGAGAACGAGCCGGAAATGATGTGGATGACCACCATGAACCCCGAGACCCGGCGGCTGATCAAGGTGCTGCCCTCAGACGTGGAGCGGACGGCCCAGGTCTTTGACCTGCTGCTGGGGGACAATCTGTCCGGCCGGAAGGACCACATCTCCGAAAACGGCTACAAATACCTGGAGCTGGCGGACATCTCGTAAGGCG
>ONVR01000255.1 GCA_900321335.1 uncultured Eubacteriales bacterium
GGCGCCGGGGAGATGTTCCGGGTCACCACCCTGGACGGGGACGACCTGCCCAGAAAAGAGGACGGCGCCGTGGACTACGGCCGGGACTTCTTCGGCAAGCCCGCCAGCCTCACCGTGTCCGGCCAGCTCAACGGGGAGACCTTCGCCCAGGCCTTCGGCAGTATCTACACCTTCGGCCCCACCTTCCGGGCGGAGAATTCCAACACCGCCCGCCACGCGGCGGAGTTCTGGATGATCGAGCCGGAGATCGCCTTTGCCGATCTGGAGGACGATATGGCCCTCGCCTGGGACATGATCCGGTATCTGATCCGGCACGTGCTGGAAAAGTGCCCCCAGGAGATCGCGTTTTTCAACAGCTTTGTGGACAAGACCCTCCAGCAGCGCCTGACGGATCTGGCAAACGCCGACTATGAGAAGGTCACCTACACCGAGGCCGTGGAGATCCTGAAAAAGAGCGGCGCGGACTTCAAGTTCCCCGTGGAGTGGGGCTGTGACCTGCAGACGGAGCACGAGCGGTATCTGACGGAGCAGGTGTACAAAAAGCCCGTGTTCGTCATCGACTACCCCAAGGAGATCAAGGCCTTCTATATGCGTCTGAACGACGACGGCAAAACCGTGGCCGCCATGGATCTGCTGGTGCCCGGCGTGGGAGAGATCATCGGCGGCAGCCAGCGTGAGGAGCGCCTGGACGTGCTGCTGGACCGCATGAAGGAGTGCGGCCTGAAGGAGGAGGACTACTGGTGGTACATCAACCTGCGCCGGTACGGCGGCACCAAGCACGCCGGCTACGGTCTGGGCTTTGAGCGGATCATCATGTACCTGACCGGGGTGTCCAACATCCGGGACGTGATCCCCTTCCCCAGAACGGTGGGCAACCTGGAGTTTTAAGCGCAGATACGCCTTCGGGGTTTCCGCCGGGGAAGAACGCGGCGGAAGCCGTAAGACATAAAAAAAAGGCGGACGTGCGTCCGCCTTTTTCCGGTGATCACAGGGAGGGAAAACAGATGGAAGCGTTTGAGACCATCCGGCCGGGCCGGTACCGGCATTTCAAGGGCAACGAGTACCGGGTGCTCTATACCGCCCGGCACAGCGAGACGCTGGAGCCCATGGTGGTGTATCAGGCCCTCTACGGGGAGCGGGGCATCTGGGTCCGGCCCGCGTCCATGTGGAACGAGACGGTACAGCGGGACGGCCGGACCTTTACCCGGTTTACCTATATCGGGGCGTGAAAAACCGGAGGCCGCAGCCGCCGGAGAACAGCAAAAGCACCTGCTTTCGCAGGTGCTTTTGCTGTTTTTAAGAAAGGGTAATACTCGTATGGTGGACGGCAGCATCCCATCGGATGGAAAAGAGAGGGAAACCCATCCGCGGCACTTGGGTCCTGCCTTACCACTGGCATTACTATACCAGAGAATTACATCGAAAGTGTTACGAGAATATAAATAAACTGTTAATTTCCCCCGGGCAGAAGGGCCAGCCCGTACCGGCGGGAGAGCCGCTCCAGACAGGCCGGAGACAGGCCGCCCTCGTTGGCGGTGCAGGCCCGGCCGCTGTAGAGCAGCAGGGCGCGCTCCAGCAGGGCGGGGTCGGCGCTTTCCAGACAGACGGGACAGTCCAGCGACGGCGCCGCCTCCCGGAAGGCCTCCAGCCCAGAGGCGTCCTCCAGCCGGAGTTTTATCAGCCCCGGGGCGTCCTCAGCCTCGTCAGACAGCGTGCCGTCGCAGGGCAGCTCCGTCACGGGGGGCAGCCCGTCAAAGGGGAAGACGTGCTTTTCGCTTGCCAGAACGAGCCGGTGAGCCTCCTTTTTCACAGGGGGCAGGGCGGCAAAATCCAGTGCGTCCAGCGCCCGGCGCAGGGCGGCGATGTGTGCCGGCTCCGTGCCGCAGCAGCCCCCGAAGATCTCCACGCCGCTCCGGGCCAGAGCCTCCGTGTACCCGGCAAATTCCGCCGGGCCGCAGTCGTAGACCGTCCGGCCCTCCTCCACCCGCGGCATGCCCGCGTTGGGCTTGGCGATCAGGGGGATCTCCGCCCAGGGCGCCAGACGCCGGATCTGGGTGAGAAGCTCCGCCGGGCCGAGAGAACAGTTCAGGCCGAAGGCCGTCACTCCCATGGCCTGCAGAACGATCAGACAGCTCAGGGCGTCGGAGCCCGTCAGCTGGGTCCTGCCGTTCCGGCCCACGGTCACGGTGACGAAAAGGGGCTTTCTGCCGATCTCCGGCTCGTTGTCCCGGATGGCCAGCACCAGGGCCCGGACCTCCGCCAGACTCATGGCCGTCTCGATGAGATAGCCGTCCACACCGGCGGCGCTCAGGGCCCGGACCTGCCTGCCGTAAGCGTCCAGCACCCGGTCGTAGGTGCAGTCCCCCAGGGGCTCCAGAAGCACCGCCGCCGGGGACAGATCCCCCAGCACGAGACCCGCCGCCCCCGCCGCCTGACGGGACAGGGCCGCCATAGCCCCGTTGAGGGACTCCGTCCGGTCGGCAAGGCCGTACCCGGCCAGAGACAGGCTGTTGCAGTGGAAGGTGGGAGTCAGAACGGCGTCGGCCCCCGCGGCGAAATAGCGGCCCTGCACGTCTAAAATGGCCTGGGGATGCTCCGTGAGCCACTGCTCCGTGCAGACCCCCGCCGGCAGACCCCGGCGGATCAGCTCGCTGCCCGTGCCGCCGTCCAGAAGCAGCGGGACGGGATAGGTTTTTTCAGTCATCCGATCACCCCTTTGGGGATAGTTTTTCCATAGCCGGGTGCGTTGGGCGGTTTCGCCCAAGGGCGACCCGCTTTCTCCCCAGCGAGAAAGTGGGCAAAGTGCTGTTAAAGGGGCCGTGCCCCTTTAAGATCTCCAGGCCGTGGGTTTGTTCCATATACAAAAATCCCCCGGCGGCCCACACGCATAAACCGCCCGCAGTCGGGCCGCCTGATGTTTTGGCAGACTGTCACGCCGTGGGTGATGGAACAGCCATCACCGCGGTATACCCCGTGAGATAACGCTCCAACAACCACAAGCGCCGTAACGCTGTAAAAACTACGCACAATGTCACGTGGCGCGTAGTGGAACAGCCACCACCGCGGTATACCCCGTGAGATAACGCTCCAATAACCACAAGCGCCGTAACGCTGCAAAAGTGCGTAATCTAACAGCCACCGCCGCGGTATACACCGTGAGATAACGCTCCAACAACCGCCAGCCCGGTAACGCTACAAAAGTTGCTGGAGGTGGTAGAGGAGGTTGAGGGCCTCGATTGGGGTCA
>ONVR01000253.1 GCA_900321335.1 uncultured Eubacteriales bacterium
CATGCGACCGCTCAACTGGCAGTCACCCAAGTCTGTTCTTTTTTCTTTCGGGAATGTGTAACACATCATTGACAAACCCACAGGCAGGAATAAAAATTTGCCGGGAAAAGCATTGACAAATGAGAAAAAACAGGTATAATAATTAGGTCTGTAAAGCAGATATCCTTGCTCTCTGCTCCGGCAGAGGTCCAAAAGTCCAAAAGGAGGTGCAAATGATGGCTAAAGTATCTGAGAATTACGAGGTTATGTACATCATTGATCTTGACAAGGGCGAGGAAGGCATTGCCGCACTCGTTGAGAAGTTCAAAGCTCTTGTCGAGGCCAACGGTACCCTCAACAACCTCGAAGAGATGGGCAAGCGCAAGCTGGCTTACCTCGTCAACGACAAGCCCGAGGGCTATTACGTTCTCATGCAGTTTACTTCCGCTCCCGCGTTCCCCGCGGAGCTGGACCGTGTTATGAGAATCACCGACGGCGTAATGCGTTCCCTCATCACCACCGTCGGCAAGTAAGGAGGAACGTAATGAATCAGGTTGTTCTTATGGGACGCCTTGCCCGGGACCCGGAGCTGCGGCGCACTGCCAGCGGCACGGCCGTCACGTCCTTCACCCTGGCGGTGGACAGACGGTTTTCCAACCGGGAAACGGGAGAGCGTACGGCGGATTTCATCGACTGCGTCGCCTGGCGCCAGACCGGTGAGAATATCGCGCGGTTTTTCTCCAAGGGGCAGATGTGCGCCGTGACCGGCAGTCTCCAGATTCGGGACTGGACGGACAGAGACGGCAACAAGCGCAGAAGCGCAGAGGTTGTCGTGGACAACTTCTACTTCCCCGAGAGCAAAAAGAGCAGAGAGGGGAGCAGCTACTCCGCTCCTGCCGAGCAGAAAAGAAATGATTTCGACACCGGCTATACCGCGCCTGTGACGGGCTCTGACTTTGCGGAGCTTGACGAGGACGACGGCGATCTGCCGTTCTGATTGAAACCGACTTTTATCTTACCATGAACGGAGGTTTTTACTTTGGCTAACGAGAGAGAGAACAAAGCTCCTCACGGAAATCGCAAGCGCAGAAAAGTTTGCCAGTTCTGTGTGGATAAGTGCCAGTCCATAGATTACAAGGACACCGCGAGACTCAAGCGTTACATGTCCGACCGCAGCAAGATCCTGCCCCGGAGAACCACGGGCACCTGCGCCGCTCACCAGCGTCAGCTGATGGTCGCCATCAAGCGCGCCCGTCAGATCGCGCTGCTGCCCTACGTGACTGACTGATTGGATCAAATGACATTGTCCGCCGGTACCGACAGGTATTGGCGGACAGTTTCCTATACGGAGGTCTTCATGAAACGAATCGTCACCATTCAAGACATTTCCTGCGTGGGAAAGTGCTCCCTGACTGTGGCGCTGCCCATCATCTCCGCCATGGGGGTGGAGGCGGCGATCATTCCCACGGCGGTGCTGTCCAATCACACGGCGTTTCCCAGCTTTACCTTCCACGATCTGACGGACCAGATCCGGCCCATTGGGGAACAGTGGAAAAAGCACGGCTTCGATTTCCAGGTCATCTACACCGGGTATCTGGGGTCTTTAGAGCAGATCGACATCGTCTCGGCGTTTGTGGATCAGTTCCGGACGGCGGACAATCTGGTGTTTGTGGATCCGGCCATGGGGGATTTCGGAAAGCTCTATGCCGGCTTCGACGAGGCTTTTGCCAAAAAGATGGGAACGCTCTGCGCCAAGGCGGATATTATCGTGCCCAATCTGACAGAGGCGGCCTTTATGCTGGATCTTCCCTACGTGGGCGGCGGCTATACCGTGCAGTACGTTCAGGATATCCTCAAGCGTCTGACGGATCTCGGCGTCCGGAGAGCGGTGCTCACCGGCGTCGTCTTCGGGGAGGAGAAACGCATCGGCGTGATGAGCTATGACCGGGACAGCGGCGCGTTTTTCTCCTATGAAACGAAACGGGTGGACGCGGTCTACCACGGTACGGGAGACGTGTTTGCCAGTACCTGC
>ONVR01000363.1 GCA_900321335.1 uncultured Eubacteriales bacterium
ATTCGGGCTGGACATCGACCCGGACGAGCCGGTCGGCCGCCTGTCCGTTGCCCATCAGCAGATGGTTGAGATCATGAAGGCATACCGTCGAGATTCCCGGGTAATCGCTTTTGACGAGCCCACAGCGCCCCTGATGGACAATGAAATCGAGACGCTCTTCCGCGTTATCCGGGAGTTGAAAGAACAGGGAAAAGTAGTTTTGTACGTCTCCCATCGAATGGGTGAGATTTTCGAGATCACAGATCGCCTGGCGGTCATGAAGGACGGTGCCATGGTCACCGTGCGCAATACGGCGGAAACTACGGAGTCAGAGCTCGTCAGCCTGATGGTTGGCCGCGATGTGGGCGATACCTATAAAAATCTGAGCCGGAACGATACGATCGGTCCCGTGCTGCTGGAAGTGGAAAACCTGAATACCGAGGCGGTCCACGATGTGAGCTTTACCCTCCATGAGGGGGAGGTCCTCGGCTTTGCCGGACTCGTGGGCGCCGGGCGCACGGAAGTGATGCGGGCCCTGTTCGGTGACGACAAGATCCTCTCCGGAACGATCCGGTTCAACGGAGAGCAGGTCCGCTTCCGCTCTCCGAGACAGGCAATCGACGCGGGCATCATGCTCTGTCCGGAGGACCGGAAGGAGGAGGGGCTGATCCTGCCCCGGTCCATCAGCGACAACATCAGCGCGCCGGTCCTCAGTAAACTCAAAAAAGGTATATTCATGAATAAGAGTGCGGAGAGCGCTCTGGCCCAGGCAGGAAAGGAAAAATACAACATCAAGACGCCCACCCTGGACAAGAGAACCATTGAGCTCTCCGGCGGCAACCAGCAGAAAGTGATCCTTGCCCGCTGGACATCGGAAAAGCTCAATACCCGGGTGCTGATCCTCGACGAGCCGACCAAGGGCATTGACGTGGGAACCAAAGCCGAGGTTTACCAGATGGTATGCGACTTTGCAAAAGAGGGAAAAGGCGTTATCTTCATCTCCTCGGAGCTGACAGAGGTGCTCAATGTGGCGGACCGGATCATCGTCATGCATGACGGACGGATCACCGGAGAGGTCACGCGCCAGGAGGCCACAGAGGAAAATGTGCTCGCGCTTGCGATGAAAGAGTAAGGGGGGCAAAACATGAAAAAGAAAAGCGGTTTCTTCTCATCCAAGTATTTTTCACTGCTGATCATTATCGTGGCTTTGCTTGTCATTTTTACGGTGTGGTCCGGTGGCCAGATGATCAAGCCCATCAACATCCGCAATATCCTCAATAACCTGGTCCTGTTGAGCATGATCGGCTGCGGCGCATGTTTCCTGATGCTCTACGGCGAGCTGGATATTTCCGCCGGCGCCATCGGCTCCTTTGCCGGCTGTATCTGTGCGCTGCTGGCCATGAACTACGGCGTCCCATCGGGAATCGCCTCCCTTATCGCCATTCTGGTTGGCTGCGTTGCGGGGTTCCTCAACGCGCTGATGATCAACGTTCTGCGGTTTCCCCCGTTCATCGCCACAATGGGTATGTCCTATATCCTGCAGGGCGCGGGGTATCTGATCGCCACCAGCCAGGGCATTCAGATCAAAAAGCTGGCGTTTCTGAACCTGATCGGCGATACCAAGTTTTTCGGCGGGCTCGTACCGGTGACGATCCTGATCACAATCGTATTTCTGGTGGTCTACGGCGTCATTTTGAGTAAGACGCAGTTCGGCCGATCCATCTACCTGTGCGGCGGCAACCGGCGGGCTGCGCGGCTGTGCGGATTGAACCCGAAGAAGCTCTCTTACGTCCTGTATATCAACAGCGCGTTTCTCGCCTCCGTGTCCGGCATCATCTACGTGGCCAGAGTGAAAACGGCGCTTCCTACAGCACTGACGAGCTTCCAGTTCACCGGTGTAACGGCAGCCATCCTGGGCGGCGTGGCTTTCGGCGGCGGCTCCGGCAACATGCTGGGGTGCACCCTGGGCATGCTGATTCTCTCCATTTTCAACAACGGCGTCTCCACCGTTGGCTTCAATGCCAACTACACCAAGGTGTTCAACGGCGTGCTCCTGATCGTCGGCCTGGCGCTGGATGCCATTACAGCCAGAAGAAACGCCCGCAAGGTGGTCAGTATGTCCCTTGCGGCGTCTCAGAGCGGAAAGAAGGAGGAGGGCTAAATGAAAAAGCTGCTTAAACGGTTGACGGCCTCCAGAAACTTTTACCTGTTCCTGTTTACGATCCTGATCATTGTGATCTTTCAGCTGGTTCAGCCGCTGTATCTGTCAACCGACAATATCCGCAACATCCTCTACTCGGTATCCGTGACCGGCGTGCTGATGGTGGGCATCGCAAACCTGCTGATCAGCGGCAACATGGACCTCTCTGCCGGCGCCGTTGGGTGCTTCTGCACGATCCTGGGCTGCAAGCTCATCAACCTGGGCGTTCCCTGGGTACCGGCGACGCTTCTGACAGTCTGTATGGGGATCGTGTGCGGCCTGATCAACGCGTTTATGACGTATAAGCTGGGGATCATCCCGTTTATCGGAACGCTGGGCATTGCCAGCGTGTGGAGCGGTCTCGGCGCGGTGATCACCAAACAGGCCAGTGTTACCCTGACCAACGAGGCGTTTTTCAAATTCGGTTCCAATAAATTCGGCATCGTCCCCTGGGCCTTCCTGTACGTTGTGCTGCTGTGTGTTGTCTATGGCCTGATCATGAAATACACCAAATTCGGGCGCAAAGTTTACATGAGCGGCGGCAACCGGATCGCAGCCCGTCTGGCCGGCATCAAGATCGAGCGCATCGGAACGATCATGATGTGCAACTGCTCGGCCCTCGCGGCTCTCGCGGGGATGATCATGGCCTCCCGTATGCATCTGATCCACTACCAGAACCTGCAGGACACCTCCACCATGGGGGCCATTACGGCGGCACTGCTGGGCGGTGTGGCCTTTGGCGGAGGCGCCGGCGGCATGCTGGGTGCATTTCTGGGCCTGATGCTCCTCAACTGCTTCAAAAACGGCATCGACATCATCGGCTGCAACGAGTATGTACAAATCCTGTTTAACGGCGTTCTCCTGGCGGCGGCCATGGCGGTTGATTTCTTCAACAATCTGTCCCGGCAGAAGGCGCTGAAAGCAAAAAATGAAGGCAAGCAGACAAGCAATCCGTAAGTGAAAAATGGAAAGCAAAGGAAAACCAAATCATTAAAGGAGGAAGAGAAAAATGAAAAAGCTGCTATCCATTATCCTGGCAATTCTTATGGTGTTGACCTTGGTTTCCTGCGGCGGAAAAACGGCGCCTGCCGACACGCCGAAGGACGAAACCCCCGGCGCCAATGGAGACACCGCCTCGGATCTTGCGCAATTCCAGGCGGCAACCGGATTCGCGCTGACTCCGGATTCCCTCAAGAGCAACGGCGAAAAGTACAAGGTCGCATACATCAGCTTCTCTTGGGACAATACGGTTGAGCACATGGCTAATGCTATGAAACGGGTCCTGGAGGGACTTGGATGTGAGTTTACGGCTCTGTCTTCGGAAGGAAATCCCGACACGTTTATCACAAACATCGAAAACTACATCTCCCAGGACTACGACGGTCTGTTCGTCAACGTCTACTCCGTAACCACCGGCCGTGCAAGTGAGATCCTCAACGAGAGCGGCATCAAGTGGATGCCGGCCACCCAGCCTGCCTACGACTATGACGACAACATCGTAACGCCTTACGTGGCCGTTGACGACGCATACGTGGGCAGAAGACTGACCGATGAGGCTCTTGCCTGGGCAGAGGAGAATTGGGCGGACTTCGACGTGAAGGACTGCTACATCTACATCATCGACGTCAGCACCGGTACCGAGCTGCATAACCGCTGCCTGGCCATGGAAGAAGAGGCCAAGAAGGTTGCCGGCGACGCCTACAAGATCGAGATCGGTGACTCCATCGCTGAGGGCGGCGGCTTCAGTCCCGAGGTTGCCTACAACATGTGTGTGCGTACCTTCGCGGCAAATCCCAACGTGAAGTACTGGATCGTGCTGCATCCCTTTGATTACTACGCAACCGGTACCTGCCGTGCCGCTGAGGACTACAATATTGTAGACAACGTCTGTACGGCAACCTGCAACGGCGACAACTACCTGCCGATCCTGCAGGACGGCACCACCGGCGCATGGCGGTTCTGCCTGTACTGGGACAACGGACTGTGGGGCTATCTGTATGGCTGCGGCATGTATGCGCTGCTGACCGAAACCTGCAAGCCGGAGGAACTGTGGAACGATTACATCAAGGAGGGCGAGACCTACGCCGGCCTGCAGATGGCAAGCCTGGTCATGGGCCCCGACAACTATAAGAATGTTCTCGGCTTCTACGACAACCTGATCGGCGATAACTACTTCGGATATCAGGATGAGTGGGACGGCACGGAGTATCCCGTTCTGTATACCGGCGACTGAGCGTATTATTCCGGACGATGGATGCCATACGGCATCCATCGTCTCCAGAAAGTGAAGTGGAAATCATGCCATTTATGCGAGTGAGTTTATCCAGAACCTTATCGGATCAGCAAAAGCAGGAATTGTACGAAAAACTGGGACAGGCGCTTGCCCTGATTCCCGGAAAAGAAGCGTTTATGCTCATTGCGGATATTGAAGACGGCAAAGAGATCTATTGCGGCGGGACAAAGCAGGAAAACTTTGCCTTCGTGGATGCCAGATACTTCAGCCGTTTTGAGTATCACGTGAAAAAAGCCTTTGCGCAGGCCGTTATGGGCGCGATCGGAGAGATCGCAGGGACGCCAAAAGAGTGCATCTCCATGAACATCTTTGAGTTAACGACCTGGGGCGGCTTCGGAGACCTGGCAGACGAGTATTATCAGGAAAAAACGCAATAGACTGCTGCGGAGGAAAGCAAATGGGTACCTATGTCATAACGGGCGGCGTCAACGGAATCGGGAAAGCGACGGCCGATCTGCTGCGCAGACGCGGGCAGACCGTCTGTGTGATCGACAATGAAGGCGGCGATGTATTGGCCGATCTGGGAAAACCGGATGGAAGAGCATATGTAGCAGAACGAATCCATCAGCTGTTTCCGGAGGGGATAGACGGCCTTGCCTGTATCGCCGGCATCTCCTTCCCCAAGCCTGACAACAGCAGTATTCTTTCGGTCAACTATTTTGGGACCGTGGCCGTAGCGGAAGGACTGTTCGACCTTTTGAAAAAGAAAAAAGGATCCTGCGTACTTACGGCGTCGGCCTCTGTCACGTGGGTCGGCAAGAACAGCGGCGGCCATGTGGCGGAACTGCTGACAGACTGCGGCGATGAGGAGCGGATCGCCCGTCTGGTCAATTCATTTGCGCCGGATGCTCCCTACAACATGTATCTCACCTCCAAGCTGGCGCTGGCCCGATGGGCGCGACGGAACAGCGCGCAGTGGGCGATGGAGGGTGTGCGTCTGTCTGTGGTCGCCCCGGGATGTGTGGACACGCGCCTTGGCAATGCGCCGCCGGGGGCGGCTGTCAATGAATCTTTCCATCAGACGATACCCGGCCACTACGGGGATCTCTCTCTGATGGCACCGGAGGAACTGGCGGAGGTCAATGCGTTTCTCCTGAGCGAATCCGGCAGGGGAATCATCGGCTCTGTCATCTATGCGGATTCCGGACAGGAGACCTTTTATAACATGGATAAGGTGTATTTCTGAGGAGGGAAGTATGACGGTTCTGCAGAAATTGCTCGGGGCGTGGATGGCCGAGGATTATCAGGCGACGGCCGCGTGCTTCTCGCCCGGGGCACAGACAAAGTTTATCGACTACTGTCCGGCTCTGGTGGGACAGGAACCGATCTACCTGTACGGAGATCGGACCATTGAAATGTATTTCCGCAATGCCTTTTATCCCATGAATCGTACTTTTTATATTGCAGAAGTGAAAGAACTGGGGGAAAATGAGGCAAATTGTTTTGCCTGTTACCGGGGCAGGTATGTGTTTGCGCATCTGTATATTGAAGCAACGGACGAAAACGGGTGTATAACCAGGGCGGCTGTCCGACCGGAATAACCCATCTAATAAAGGAAAGGAGCTATCATCATGGAAAACGAGAAGAAATTTGATCTGACAAAAGTACAGGAGGCCGACGTCGAGAAAAAGTACATCCTTACTGAGGAAGCAAAGGCCGCCAGCAAATTCGGGAAGCTGGTCTTTGCGTTCCCACAGGAGGACAATGAAATCGTTGCGGAAGGGGATCCTGCAGATTACGTTGTGCATCCTCAGGCGTATTTCCGGGGTGCCCGGCAGATCCCGGGATCGGAGTTCAATTCCAGCTTCCAGATCTTTGTGAAGCCCTTCTTCCTGGACCGCGTCCAGCACCGCCACCCGAAGGATGAGTACCTGATTTTCCTGGGTGCATCCTTCCCCAATGTGTTCGATTTTGACGCACACATCGAGTTTACCCTGGGCAAAGGAGAGGAAGCGGAGACTTTCGTGATCGACAAGCCCACCATCATCCGAGTGCCGGCTATGACCTATCACTGTCCGCTGAACTTCAAAGAGGTCAACAAACCTGTTATGTTCATGGCGGCCTGTATGATGCCCATGTTCGGCGGCATTTACGATCTGCCCAACGGAGAGACCATGGAGATGTACTACAACGGCCCGCTGCCCTGCAAGTACAACGAGAATAAGAAGTGTGACTCCTGCGGCAAGTGTCTCACGGAGAAGTGGGAGAAGTAAGCAAGATGAAGCACGGCCGGAAGTATCCTTTCGCAAGGACTTCCGGCTGTGTTTTTGTGCCGTGAACAAACAAATGAGACTTCATCCATATCTTATTATTTCGAGGCAGGGGAACGCGTGATTAAACAAAAGACAGCAGCGGCGGGCATCCCTCCCCGCCGCTGCCGGTATGTTCATTCTGCGATTGCTTTTGCCCGATCAGACAGCCGCTGTTCAAAGCGGTTTTTTCCGGTGTCTGCGGGGATTTCCGTGGGGTAATGGCCGTCAAAACAGGCGCTGCAATACGCTGTATTC
>ONVR01000251.1 GCA_900321335.1 uncultured Eubacteriales bacterium
CCGTCGGTGATGGAGATGACGTTGGTGGGGATATAGGCGGAGATGTCCCCCGCCTGGGTCTCAATGATGGGCAAAGCCGTCATGGAACCGCCTCCCGCCTTTTCGCACAGCCTTGCGCTGCGCTCCAGCAGCCGGGAGTGGAGATAGAACACGTCGCCGGGGTACGCCTCACGGCCGGACGGCCGATGCAGCAGCAGGGAGATCTCCCGGTAGGCCACGGCATGCTTGCTCAGATCGTCAAAGACGATCAGCACGTCCTTGCCCTTATACATGAAGTACTCGCCCATAGCCGTTCCGGCGTAGGGCGCCACATACTGCATGGGGGCGGAGTGGTAGGCGTCGGCGCACACGATGGTGGTGTACTCCATGGCCCCGTGACGCGTAAGGGTGTCCATGATCCCCGCCACGGTGGACTCCTTCTGTCCGATGGCCACGTAGATGCAGATCACGTCCTTGCCCTTCTGGTTGATGATCGTATCAAGCACGATGGCGCTCTTGCCCGTCTGGCGGTCGCCGATGAGCAGCTCCCGCTGCCCCCGGCCGATGGGTACCAGCGCGTCAATGGCCTTGATCCCCGTCTGCAGAGGAACGGATACAGACTGTCTGTCGGGGATACTGGGAGCAGGGCACTCAATGGGGCGGTGCTCCGCGGCGGTGATGACGCCCTTGCCGTCAATGGGCTTGCCCAGGGCGTCCACCACGCGTCCAAGCATGGCCTCGCCCACGGGCACCTCCATAACGTACCCGCTTCGGCGGACCAGGTCGCCCTCCTCCACGTGTTCAAAGCTGCCGAAAATCACGCAGCCGATGTATTCCCGCTCCAGATCCATGACCATGCCCCGGACGCCGGTGTCAAACTCCACCATCTCGCCGTACATAGCGTCGGAGAGGCCGGAGATCCGGCAAATGCCGTCGGATACGCTGAGCACTCTCCCCTCCTGATAGATATCGATGGACAGATCCAGTTCCTTCATGGCGCTCTCCACCGCCTGACACACCTGGACCTTGTCCGTGGTGTCGGAGATGCGCGGGTGCAGGTTTTTCTCCACGCCCCGCAGGGTGTTGCGCACAGTGGTATCGTATACGGTGTCGTTTACCGTCAGCCGGATGCCGCCGATGAGATCCGCACGGGCTGCGGCCGTAACCGCCAGGTCCCCGGGCTCCACGGCGTACCGTTCGCCCACGGCGGCCAGCATATCCCCAACCAGATCCGCCCCCGGCTGTCGGGCATACTCCAGGCGCACCGCAAGCTTTTTTCCGCTCAGGGTCACCTGGTCGCCGGCGCTTTTGCGGATGCTCCCGGCGATCTTTGCCGCGCACAGCGCGTCAAAATCCTCCGGAAGCCGGAGACTCTGCTCCGCCTGCTCCACGATCTCCCGGACGATGCTTTTCTCCGTCTCGCTGATCATGGTCAGCCGGTAGATCTCCAGATCCCGCTGAAGCTGCTGTTCCGCCAGCGCCTCAGCCTGCTCCTGCCGGCTGCGGAGCTCACGGGTCTTCTCCTCCAGGCGCTTTTGGCCGTCAGCCTCCACCTGTTCCAGTTGTCCGGCAAACTCCCGCTCCAGGGTCTGGGCCTGAGCTGTGGCCTGTTCCAGGGCCTGCTGTCCCTGCTGGGCCAGCAGCAGATCCTGTTCGATTTTCTCCCGTCGGGAGCGGAGCATTTTCAAAACCATCTTCCGGCCTGCCAGCACGAGAATGGCCGCCAGGATCAGAAAGTTGATGACAGAATACAGCACTCTCATTGCCCGCACCCCGCATCCGGCGCAAGGACCTGCCGGGCAAGGGCCCGGTATGCCTCACGGACGCTGCCGTCACAGGCGGGCATGGTCTGCCCGGCGAGCTGGTCGGCAAGCTGTTTTTCCAGAAGCGCCACCAGCTCCCCGGCGTGCTCCTTCGTCATGTCGGAGAGCTGCTCTTCCTTGACGTACAGTCTGGCAGCCGCCTCCACCCGCCGATCCTCCGCCGTCTGTTCCGGCAGAGCGCAGACGTCCGCCGCCGGGGCCTGCTCCTCCAGGGCGGCGATCCGCTCCGCGGTCTCCGCTCTGGCCCGAGCGAGCCTGTCCGCCAACTCCGCCTGCTTCTGTTCCAGATCACTCTGTGCCCGCTGACCGGCAGCAAGGCCCGCGTCGATCTTCTCCTGACGCTCCCGCATGAAGGTCAGAAGGGGTTTGAACAAAAAGCGATTGAGCAGCAGCGCCAGAATCACAAAATAGATGATCACCCACACCACGGTGGAGGGATCAATACGCATGGGTGTATACCCCCTTTACCGCTAACCTCTTTCCGATTTGCCGCATGCCATGCGCCGCGGTCAGATCTTGGCAACCAGCATAAAGCCGATCAGCAGGCCATAGATGGTCAGAGCCTCCATAAGCGCCATGGCGATAATCAGCGTGGAACGGATGGAGCCGGCAGCCTCGGGCTGACGGGCAATGCTCTCCATGGCGGCGGTGGCCGCTTTGCCCTGGCCGATCCCCGGGGCGACGGTGCTCAGTGCCACTGCCAGAGCAGCGGCGATAGCGATAATAGCACTTGACATGATTCATTTCCTCCTAAAATCATTTACTGCCTTGTCTTTTTTATCTGCCCGAAGCCCTCAGACAGGCTCCGTTGCTTCCTCGATGTAAATGGCGGTGAGCATGGTAAACACCACCGCCTGAATGGCGCAGAACAGCAGGCTCAGCACCATCATCACCACGGGCACACCGATGGGAAACAGCTCATAGAGCTGCTCTGTGACTGTCTCCTCCCCGAAGATGTTGCCGTACAGACGCAGGGCCAGGGACACGGGCCGGACGATCTCGTCAATGATGAGAAACGGCAGCAGAAACGCCACAGGCTTGATAAAGTGCTTGCCATAGCCCTTCAGACCGCAGGTCCTGACCCCGATAAAATGCAGGGAGAAAAACACGATGATGCCCAGAGCCGCCGTGGTGGACAGGGAACTGGTTGGGGCGGTAAAGCCCTTGACCACACCCGCCGCCGGCAGGATGCCCACGTAGTTGGAGCAGATGATAAAGATAAACAGCGTCCCCATCAGGGGCATGTACCGGACAGCCTTGTCCTCCCCCATCAGGCCCGCAAAAAAGTTCTTCAGGGCCGACACCGCCATCTCCATCAAATTCTGCAGTTTTCCCGGTTTTTCCTTCAGGTTCCTCGTGGCCAGCACGGAGATCACCACCAGCACCAGCATGATGCCCCACATGGTGGTCACCTGGCTTGTGACCTTTAAGCCGAAGATGCTGAACAATACCTCAGAGCTCTCTTCCATGGAACCTCCTCCTTTTCGCTACTTTGTCTTTTTCACCATCGCCGCGATGACGGACGTGAGCACCACGCCTGTAGCCCCCGCCAGCAGCGGCCAGGTGCTGTCCATACCGGTCAGGCGGCAGGCCACAAGCACCAGTGCCAGAAAAACCACGGTGATCCCCAGGTGAGCGGCGTAAACGCCCATCACCCTGTTGACCGTGATGTCTTTTCCCATCAGCGCGGCGGTGATCCAGGTGTTGAGCAGGCCCACGCCGATCCCCAGCACGCCGGCGCCCGCGATGGCCAGAACGGTATAAAGCGTCATCCACAGACCTCTTTCCAGTTGGAAAAAGAGCCCGCCCGCAAGTCTGTCTGACTGCTCCGGCAGGCTCTTTTTACAGCATTCTGAAATATGCCTTATATTATAATGCAAGGCAGAAAAAATAGATACGTCATTTTCACCGAAAATTCAACATGAAATTTGTCATTTTCACCCATTCCCGGTGGGACTCCACAGGGACGCCGCCTGCTCCAGAGCGCTTTGGATCAGCTTGCAGACCGGGGCGAAATCGCACCGGGGATACTTGCAGCCCGTGTCCACGCCGCCGTTGCCGTCCGACTCACACACCAGGATCCGGTTGCCGTCGATCACCCGACAGTAACCGCTGACCATAAACTCCTCCGGCATGGCTGTCACTCCAGCAGGAAGCAGGCGGTATAACAGATGGTATTGGGCCCGTGGTTGTATTTCATGCCGTTTTTCGTGCACACGGCGTTGACCACCAGCCCGGCGCCCTCCATGGAGGGGCACATCCGGTTGGGGAAGCGGCAGGGGGCGTCCGGGTAGGTGCACTTTTTGCACTTGGTGCAGCCGCCCGTGCCCATTGCCAGCAGATCGGGATAGTCTTTTTCCAGCGCGTCCCACATCTTCTGGAAGTTTTCGTTCTGGGCCACGGCCGTCTCCTGCATGACCTCAAAATCGAAGCTGTCCTCCATCTGACCCACGGTCTGGACCAGAATGCCCCGGGTATAGCGCTTGACCCGGTCCCGCATCTCCTCCAGAGTGCCGCAGGCGGGGGGACATGCCCAGGATTTGTTCCACATGCCGCAGGTGTTGTGCTCGCACATATCCCGGACCTCCGGCAGAAACTCCAGGGTGTCCACGGTCATTTCGCCGCAGCAGGTAAAGCCGCAGTCCTTGGCCAGTTTTTCCAGTTTTTCCATATCCAGCATTGCAACCGTCTCCTTTTTTGAATCCTGGGTTTTCTTATTCCCCGTCGGGGAACATCATCTCGTCGATGTAGACGTCGTTAAAGTACCGGCTCTCGGAGAGCTCGATATAGTGGCACCGCTGCGTTATGTTCTCCACCAGACGCCGCTCCTCCGCGGAGCACAGGGTAATGGCCGCGCCCTCGCCGGCGGTGTTGCCCATGGTGCGGGTCACGGGCACAAACTCTCTGGGGAACATGCCGATCCGGGCGGCGCTGTTTTTATCCATATAGCTGCCGAAGCCGCCCGCCAGCAGGAACCAGTCCACCTGCTCCACACCGGCCTCGTGCATAAGGGTGCGGATACCGGCGGCGATAGCGGATTTTGCCAGTTGGAGCTTCCTGACGTCGTCGGCGTTCATGTATACGTCGTGTTCCTTGTCCACCCAGAACACGTTTTTGCCGTCCTTCCGCCCGGCATAGGCGGCAACGGGCATCTCCAGCTCGTCGGCATTCAGCAGCCGCCCCGTCTCGTCCACAACCCCGGTGTCCAGCATAATGCTCAGCACGTCCAGCAGGCCGGAGCCGCACAGGCCCACGGCGGGGGCGTCGCCCACGGTGTGGATCACCAGTCTTCCGTCCACCCACTCGGCGTGGTTGACGGCGCCCTGGGTGGCTGCCATGCCCTTGGAGATCTCCGCTCCCTCAAAGGCGGGACCGGCGGCAGTGGCACAGCAGTAGTATTTGTCGTTGACCTTCATGGCGATCTCGCCGTTGGTGCCGATGTCCAGGTATACGGAGGTGCCTTCGATGTTGTCCAGATCCGAGGCCAGCATCCCCACGGTGATGTCGCCGCCCACGTAGGAGGCCACGCAGGGGGCCATGTAGATCTTCGCGTCGGGCGCTACGGGCAGGTCGGACACGTCCGTCAGTTCGTCTCCGAACAGGGACAGGCACTTGAAGGGGGCAACACCGATGCTCACAGGGGACAATCCCGCGAACAGGTGTTCCATGACCGTGTTGCCGGCAATGGAGAGGTACTTGATCTCTTCGGGTTTTTTCCCGGTTTTTTTCAGTGTCTGCCGGATCAGATCGGCGATCTGATCCCGGATGAGCCGCGTGAGGGTCTCGTGTCCGTTTTCCGAGCAGTACTGAATGCGGCTGATCACATCGGCGCCGTAGGTGCGCTGAGCGTTGACGCCGCTGGCGGTGGCGATCCTGGCCTTGGTGGGCAGATCCGTCAGGTGAGCAACCACCGTGGTGGTGCCGATATCCACAGCGATCCCGTAGGGGCCCGTCGTCTCATCGGCGGATACCACGCCGCCGGCGCCGGTCTCGGCGATCTTCATCTCCGTGACAGAGGGCAGGTAGATATCCATATCCCCCTCCACGTAGGTGCGGCAGCTCTTGACCTCCTCCCCGTCGGGAGTCAGGCGCACCAGACATTTGCCGCAGCGGCCCTTGCCGCCGCAGGGCGCGTCGAGAAAGTGCCCCGCCTTGGAGACCACCTCCAGAAGGGATTGTCCGATCTCTCCCTGTGTTCTGCTGAGTACCTTGCCGTCCTGAAAGATTCTGATGTTGACAGCCATCTGCGATTCCTCCATTTTTATTTCACGATTTCACCGATCAGCGCCCAGGTGTTGCTGCCGGTTATTTTCACGTTTTGAAAGGTGCCCACGGTATTTCGCTCTCCCAGGGTGTGGATGAGCCGGCCCCCGTTGGTGCGGGCGCTGAGCGGGTATTTGTCCCCTTCTGCGCCGGGTGCGATCAGAGCCCGCAGGGTCCGCCCCACGTAGGCCCGGTGCTTTTCCTCGGAGATGGAATTCTGCAGCGCCAGCAGCTCGTCAAAGCGCCGCTGTTTTTCCGCCTTCGGCGTATCGTCCGGCATCTCCGCCGCCGGTGTCCCCGGCCGTTTGGAGTACAGAAAAGTAAACAGGGCGTCAAAGCGCACAGTGCGTATCACGTCCAGGGTGTCCTGAAACTGCTCGTAGGTCTCTCCGGGAAACCCCACGATGATATCGCTGGTGATGACGATCTCCGGCATATAGCTTCTGGCCATGTCCACCAAAGAAAGGTACTGCGCCTTCGTGTAGTGCCGGTTCATCCGCCGGAGGATCTCGTCGTTTCCCGCCTGGAAGGGCAGGTGGATGTGCCGGGCGGCCTTCTCACACGAGGCCATGGTGCGAAAGAGCTTTTCCCCGGCGTCCTTGGGGTGGCTGGTCATAAAGCGGATCAGAAAGTCCCCGGGGATCTCGTTGATCCGGCGGATGATGTCGGAAAAGTCCACGTCCTCGTCCAGATCCTTGCCGTAGGAGTTCACGTTCTGCCCCAGCAGGGTGATGTCCTTGTACCCCGCCCGGACAAGCCCCTCCGCCTCCCGGAGGATCTCCTCCGGCCTGCGGCTCCGCTCCCGGCCACGGACGTAGGGCACGATGCA
>ONVR01000347.1 GCA_900321335.1 uncultured Eubacteriales bacterium
AACCACAAGCGCCGTAACGCTGCAAAAGTGCGTAATCTGACAGCCACCGCCGCATGATACCCCGTGAGATAATGCTCCAACAACCACCAGCCCCGTAACGCTATAAAAACTACGCACAATGTCACGTGGCGCGTAATCTAACAACCACCGCCGCATGATACACCGTGAGATAATAAACCAACGACCGCCAGCGTCGTAACGCTATAAAAGTGCGTAATCTAACAGCCACCGCCGCATGATACCCCGTGAGATAACGCTCCAACAACCGCCAGCCCCGTAACGCTACAAAAGTTGCTGGAGGTGGTAGAGGAGGTTGAGGGCCTCGATTGGGGTCAGGGTGTTCACGTCCGTGGCCCGGAGCTTGTCGGCGATCCGGGAGGCGCCCATGTCCCCCAGGGAGAGCTGCTCGTCCGCAGGTGCCGGCTCCCGGTCCTTCCCGGAGCGGACGGGGGCGGTCCCCTGCTCCACGTAGGACTTCAGCACGGCCTTGGCCCGCCGGATCACGCTCTCGGGGACACCGGCCAGCCCGGCCACCTCGATGCCGTAGCTGTCGTCGGCGCCGCCGGGCACGATCTTCCGGAGAAAGATCACGTCCCCGCCCCGCTTCTTGGCGGAGATGTTGTAGTTGCGGATCCCGGCGATCTGGCCCTCCAGCTCCGTCAGCTCGTGGTAGTGGGTGGCAAAGAGGGTCTTGGCCCCCAGCTTCCGCCGGTCGGCGCAGTGCTCCAGCACGGCCCGGGCGATGGCCATACCGTCGTAGGTGGAGGTGCCCCGCCCGATCTCGTCGAGAATGAGCAGGCTCCGGGACGTGGCGTTTTTCAGAATGTCCGCCACCTCCGTCATCTCCACCATGAAGGTGGACTTGCCGGCGGACAGGTCGTCGGAGGCGCCGATGCGGGTAAAGACCCGATCCACCACGCCGATGCGGGCGGCCCGGGCGGGCACGAAGGAGCCCATCTGTGCCATGAGCACGATCAGCGCCGTCTGGCGCATGTAGGTGGATTTACCGGCCATGTTGGGGCCCGTGATGATGGCGCAGGAGGCCTCCCGGTCCAGACGGGTGTCGTTGGGCACGAAGAGGGTGTTCTTCTGCATCTGCTCCACCACGGGGTGGCGGCCGTCTTTGATGTCGATCACGCCGGAGGCGTCCACCTCCGGCATGCAGTAGCCCCCGTCGGAGGCCGCCTGGGCCAGGGAGCACAGACAGTCGATGACGGCCACAGCCTGGGCCGTGTCCTGGAGCCGGGTGATCTGGGAAGCGATCTGCTCCCGGATCCGGGTGAAGATCTGAAACTCCAGCTCCTGGAGCCTGTCCCGCGCCGTGAGCAGGGTGGTCTCCAGCTCCTTGAGCTCCTGGGTGATAAACCGCTCCGTATTGGCCAGGGTCTGCTTGCGCACGTAGTCGGCAGGCACGTCCTCGGAGGAGGAGCGCGGGATCTCGATGTAGTAGCCGAACACCCGGTTGTAGCCCACCTTGAGCTTCTTGCCCGTGCGCTCGTGCTCCCGGGCCTCGATCTGCGCCAGGGCGTCGGCGCTGTTGTCCAGCAGGCCACGGAGATAATCCACCTGCTCGTCGTAGCCGGTGCGGATCATGCCCCCCTCCCGGACGGAAAAGGGCGGATCCTCACAGACGGCGCTGTCAATGAGCGCGCCGATATCCGCCAGCGCGTCCAGCTCCCGGAGGGACCGCAAAAGATTCGACCGGGGCTCGGACAACTGGGCCCTGATGGCAGGCAGGGCGGCAATGGAGGCGTGGAGCATCCGCAGATCCCGGCAGTTGGCCGTGCCGTAGACGATCTTGGCGGCAATGCGCTCCACGTCGGCAACGCCCCGGAGCGCCTCGATCAGCTCCCCCCGCATGACGGAGCCCTCGTAGAGCTCCTCCACCGCGGCCAGCCGCCGCTGGATCTCCACGGGGCTCAGCAGGGGCCGCAGGACCCAGGAGCGGATCAGACGGCGGCCCATGGCCGTTTTCGTCCTGTCCAGCACCCACAGCAGACTGCCCTTTTTCTCCCCGGTGTTCATGGCGGACACCAGCTCCAGACTCCGCAGCGTCTGGTAGTCCAGCTCCATATACTTGCCCCCGGCGTTGATCTTCAGGGTGTTGATGTGGGACAGATCCGCCTTCTGGGTCTCGTTCATGTAGGTCAGCAGGGCGCCCACCGCCCGGACGGCGCATTCCTCCCCGGCGATGCCCAGCTCCCCCGGCGTCTTGCCGAACTGCCGGGACACGGCGTCGAAGCAGGCGTTGTACGCAAACCGCTCCGGCCCCCGCTCCAGCAGACAGTTCAGACGCTCTTTGAGAAATTCCATCACCTCGGCGCAGGCCTCCGCCCCCTGGTCAATGACCGCCTCGGCGGGAGAAAAGGCCCCCAGCTCGCTGAGGATATGCCCCACGTCCGCCCCGTCAAAAACGGTGACGGAGATCTCCCCCGTGGACAGATCGGCAAAGCAGGCGGCCGCGTGGCCCGCCTCCATGGTCAGAGAGCACAGGTAGTTGGGCTTGCCCTCGTCGAGCATGGAGGTGTCGATGAGGGTGCCGGGGGTGATGATGCGCACCACGTCCCGGTCCACCAGCCCCTTGGCCGTGGCGGGATCCTCCATCTGCTCGCAGATGGCCACCTTGTAGCCCTTGGCGATGAGCCGGGCGATATACGCCTCCGCCGAGTGGTAGGGCACGCCGCACATGGGCGTCCGGTCCTCTGGATTCTCCTTGGTCCGGTCCCGGGTGGTGAGCATGATGTCCAGCTCCCGGGAGGCCAGCTTGGCGTCCTCCCCGAACATCTCGTAAAAATCCCCCAGCCGGAAAAACAGCATGCAGTCCCGGTGTTCTTCTTTGATTTTCAGATATTGCCGCATCATGGGCGTGATCTCAGCCATATCCTCCACTCCTTGTCTTCAGAATGCAACCGCCACGGAAAAGGCCGTCTTGTCCTCGTGCAGGCCCTGCATGGTCAGAGCGCTCTCGTCCCTGGCGATGCGGATCCGGGCCGTGTCCCCCAGCAGCAGCTCCTTTTTATACGTGATGGTCAGCTCCTTCACCGCGCCGCCGGCGGCAAAGAAATCCCCGCCCAGCACCTGCTCCAGCCAGTCCAGATACACGGCGTTGTTCATGTGCCCGTTGACGTCGATGTCCGCCGCCGTCACCGTCATGTCCAGCACCGGCTCGCTCTTTACGGAGCGCACGGTTTTGGCAAGAGGCGTCTCCCGGCCGGTGACGATCCCCGTAACGGATACGCCGCTCTGCTCGGGATAGAGGATCTTCCGGGCCTTGAGATCCATAATGGACCACAGAGAGCCCGCCCCGATGAGCTCGTTGCCCTCCAGATCCTCCAGCAGAAAGTACCGGGGAAACAGGGCAAACTTCGTGTCCCCCGGCCAGGTGCTGACCTTGACCGTCTGCCCCGGCGCCGGCATGGCCGTGACGACCATGTGCTCACTGGTCAGGACCCAGGCGGCCCCGATGGCGTCGAAATACGCCCGTCCCAGATTCAGACTGTCCACGTGATCCCCGGCCACGCGCTGAAACAGGGTGAAAATGTCCCGCAGAGACACCCGGTCCCCTTCGGACCCCAGGGTCACGATCTCCGAAAAAACCTCCATGGTTCGCCTCCTGATGCAATCGTTGTCATACCCCACAGTATACCACATTTTTCCCCGTTTCTCAACGCTCCCGCCGGCGTTTTTTTCTCCCGCCCGGAAAATGATTTTATGTAAACTGAAACGAGACGGGATTCACCGGGAGCAAAAAAGGCGGGCCATTGGCCCGCCTTATCGGATCGCTGGAAATATGAACGGAGTATACGCCACCGCGGCGCCAGTCAGAGCCCGGGAGTCTTTGCCGCGTATCCGTGTTTTATGTCAACTAAATTGACCAGCCGCTCCCCCGCCAGAAACCGGCGCAGATTTTCCGCGCACAGATCGGCGATGGCCCGGCACATATACCCCTGCTCCGTGAAGCTGGGGCCGGAGACGTGGGGGGTGATGATCACGTTGTCCATGGCCCAGAGCCGGTGGTCCGGGGGCAGAGGCTCCGGGTCCGTCACGTCCAGACCGGCGCCGAAGAGGGCGCCGCTGTCCAGGGCGTCGGCCAGGGCCTCGTGATCCAGGAGATTGCCCCGGCCCACGTTGATCACCGTGGCGCCGGGCCTGAGCAGGCCCAGGCGCCGCCGGTCCAGCAGACCTCTGGTGGCCGCCGTGGCGGGCAGGGCGCAGACCAGCACGTCCGTCTCGGGCAGCAGGCTGTCCAGCGCCTCCAGGGTGTACAGGGCGTCAAAGTTTTCGGGGATCCGGGAGGGGTCCCGCTTGATGCCGGTGACACGGCAGGCAAAGGGGACCTTCAGCAGCCGGGCCACGCCGGCGCCGATGTCCCCGGCGCCCAGGATCAGGACGGAGCTGCCGTACAGGCTCCGGCCGTGAAAATCGGGCTGCCACAGGTTCCGGCTCTGGAGCCGGCCGTAGGCGGGAAAGTGGCCGTACAGGCCCAGCAGCATGGCCAGCGCGTGCTGGGAGATGCTCCGGCCGAACACGCCGGTGGCGCAGGTGAGGGTCACCGAGGGGGGAAAGGCGCCGTCGTACCGGTCCGTGCCGGAGGAAACCAGCTGCACCCACTGCAGACGCCCGGCACAGGCCGCGATCTTCTGCTGGGAGGGGTTGCCGATGACCAGGTCGTACCCGTCGATTTCGGCGCGGAAATCCGATGCCCAGGTGATTTGGCAGGCGTCCCCGGCAGCGGCCTCCAGCCGCGCACGGTCCTCCGGGGAGAAGGGAACGAGACAGAGAAGTTTTTGCATGATCGTCCTCCGATCTGATGAAATGGTGATTTATTCAACGGTGTGGGGCATGTCGAAATCCGTCACGCCCAGGCACTCCCGGACCAGCAGGGGGATCATGTAGCTGGCGTTGAGGAGAAAGGCCTGCCGGGGCTGATAGGCGGCGGTCTGCTCCGTGTAGAACCGGTCGGACAGGACCCGGATGAGATCGTCTCCCCGTCTGCCGGCGCGGTAGGCCGCCAGCACGGCGTCCTTCGTCTGCTCAAAGCACACCAGGGCGTCGGCGAAGAAGCCCCGGATCTCCTCGCCCCGGCGAAGGCCCAGGTGAGGAAAGAGGATGGCGGTGACGGGCAGGGGCAGCACGCGCCTGACCGACCGGACGCTGGCGGCGTAGCCCGTGAGGAAGCAGGGCATCACCAGATGGGGCGTCCCCGTAAAGAGCCCCAGGGTCTCGCTGGAGACGAGAAAAGCCTCCCGGGGACAGTACAGGGCGATGGAGCACCTGGTGTGGCCGGGGGTCTCCAAAACCGTGAAGGACAGGTCTCCCAGATCGATGACGTCCCCGTCGGAGACGGTCTCGTCCACGTGCAGGGAGAGGAGCTTTTCCGGGTCGGGGTAGGGAACGCCGCGCTCCCGGGCGGCGATCTCGTTGAGCCTGCGGATGGTCGCAAGGGCGCCGGGCCGGGAAAAGACCCGGACGGCGTAAGTCCCGGCGATGACCTTCGCGCCGGGCCAGCGCTCACAGCAGTACACACAGCCGCTGCAGTGGTCGTAGTGGGTGTGGGTGAGGATGATGCAGTCCAGGGGCCGCCCGTGGAGGGCCGCCTCCAGATTGCGCACCAGCTCCCGGCCGCAGTAGGCGTAGCCCGTGTCGATGAGCGCCGTTTTTTGGGGCGTGGCGATGAGATAGGCCTCCGCGCCCATGGCGGCGCCCACAGGAGTAACGGAATACATGGAAAGCAGGACCTCCAGACAGAGGGATTTTTGAAAGCAGAAACCGGAGCCGGGGCGGAGAAGCCGACCCGGCTCCGGGAAAAATACGGGGAGTTTGCTTGTGCCCGATCCGGGCGTAATGCTGCAATCAACACCGCACCCGGCTACCGTGCACCCGCAGAGACAACACGCACAGTCCCGGCCCGCA
>ONVR01000250.1 GCA_900321335.1 uncultured Eubacteriales bacterium
CCCCTTCAAATGCTTATATACCATACCAATTATACTGTACCAGAAAAAACGAAGGGAAAGGTGGTCTGGCTGACCACCTTTTGAAACAATTCTGCCTAATTTGATTCCACTGCGTCAAACACCCGGTCGGCGTTGGCCAGGATCAGCGCCAGGTCGCCCAAGGGAATATCTCCCGGCTGGTTCGCGCCCGTGGTAATCCCCGTCTCCTCGGCGAAGGCCACCGCCACACGCACGCCGGGATAGAAGCCGTTGTCATCCTTGAGACTTGACCAATCCGCCACGATGGCCGGATCGTGAGCCTTCACCGCTGCGTAGACCGCAATGTCCCGGTCAACAGTCTGCCCGTCGTCCCAGCCCCAGGGCATGAAAAACTCGTCGCTCTCCCGGGGCATATCCTCGTTGATCCCATATACATAGTCCCGATCCAGACCGTACAGGTCGATCATGGCCGCCCGGAGGTCGCCAACCGTGGCAACCGCGTCTGTATCATCAAACATTTCCGTGCCGTATCTGTCTTTCATGTATGCCACAGCGTCGGCGACCCGCTCCACGTCGGACAGATAGGCCGGGATGGCGCCCTCGGTGAAGGGCGTATAGGTGACGGCCTGATAGATTTTCACACTGGCGAAGCAGAGCAGTCCTGCCACAAGAACAGTGGCCAGGGCCGTCGCGGCGATGCGCAGTCCCTGAGATTTGGGATTGGCCCGGAGGAGCGCCTTTTTCACCTGAGATACATCGGAAAAGCGTTCCTCCGGCGAAAAGGCCGTACACTTCCTGATGATTTTTGCCAGGGGACGGTAGACCGTTATGTTTTGGTTCTCCCTTGTGCTGCCGGTGATCAGCCAGCGCAGGAGGACGCCCAGGGAATAGATGTCCGTCCGGGCGTCAGTCTGGGAAAAGCCGTACTGCTCCGGGGGCGCGTAGGCCAAGGTTCCGAAAAACACGGTATCGGTGTCATGGCCGCTGCGATAGACCCGGGCAATGTCAAAGTCGATCAGGGCAATGCTTCCGTCCGGACGGACGATGATATTCTGAGGCTTGATGTCCCGGTGGATCACCGGCGCTTCTCTGTGGTGGAGATACCCGAGGATGTCGCAGAGCTGGACGCAGATGTTTATGATCGCCCGCTCCGTCAGGTCGTTTTCCAGCGCATACCGGCTCAGCGGCGTACCCTCGATGTATTCCCGCAGGGTGACTGTCATCGTTTCGTTCTCATAGGAGGCGAACGCTTTCGGAAGTCCGTCATGCTCCAGCGCCTGAAGCAAATCGCCGCCCAACCTGATCGTCCACAGGGATTTGTCATAGCATTTGGCGATATATGGTGTGTCGCTGCGGTCCTGGACCAGGAAGGTACTGACGCCGTTCCGGTCGGACAGGCACTCCATAATCGTGTACTCTGAAGAAAACTCCTCCGGGTAGCCGGGATCATCACAGGCGTCTAATAACGCGCGCAGCTCCTCATGCATCATTTTTTGCGCCTCCGATCAAGGGAAGGTGATTGTCATACAGGGTCTGCTGCGCCTCTGTCAGGGGACTGTGATGATGCAGGCAGAAGGCAATCACCGCATCCCGCTTGACCTTCGGATGCAGCGGCGCCATGTGGGCCACCTTCAACAATTGCTGGGTCCCATCGGTGTTCAGCTCTAAGCCAAACGCCAGCTGCAGCACTGTATCCCGAGATGGATTCCTCCCTCCGGTAAACAGCCGGTGCCCGTAGGAGGTCTCGATGTTGCCCCGCTTGATGACGCGCTCCGGCTTTTCTCCCTTTGCTTTGCAGAGCTCCGTGATATAGTCGGAAAAGGCCGGAAGCTCCAGATTGCTGTCATGCTCCGCGAAGAAGCCGTCAACCGACGGAGCCTGAAACAGCCGCGCCCAAAGGTCCTGTGTGGAAACGTCCAGGGATTTATCTTTCATACATCTCACCGCCCGCCTGACAATTTGCAGTTCAAATCTTTTCTGTAGTGTAACATAGAATAAAGGAAAATGGAAGAGCGCTTTAATGATCGGTAAGATTGGGAGTCGAACCCAACATGATTCACAGGGCCGCCGTGCGAAGAAAAGCACGGCGGCCCTGTTCAGAGGAGTATATCGAACCGGCTAACCAACAAAATCCGGCCGATACCAAATGAAACTATCCCATATTAATCAACCATTCCAGCCGCTTCGCGTCTGGCACAAATAGGAATGAAAGATGTGCAGACAAGCGGCTGCCTTTCTTGTAAGATAGGTTTGAGGGAACGCACACTACA
>ONVR01000248.1 GCA_900321335.1 uncultured Eubacteriales bacterium
CTCCAAGCCCGCAAACCCCACGGCAAGCGGCTGGACGTTCAAGGGCTGGTACACAGAAGCGGCCTGCACCAATGCCTATGACTTCTCCACAGCTATTACCGGCGACATCACCCTGTACGCTAAGTGGACGGAGGACAGCGGCGGCGAGGAACCCCCTGTCCCGACTACCTACACCGTCACCTTCGACGCAAACGGCCACGGCATTGCGCCCACCGCGCAGACCGTGGAGCACGGCAAGACAGTCTCCAAGCCCGCAAACCCCACGGCAAGCGGCTGGACGTTCAAGGGCTGGTACAAGGAAGCGGCCTGCAACAATGCTTTTAACTTCTCCACGCCGATCACGGGCAATATCACCCTGTACGCCAAGTGGACGGCCGTCTCCCAGAATCCGTTTGTGGACGTCCGGAGCACGGATTACTTCTATAACGCCGTGCTGTGGGCCGTTGGGAAGGGCGTAACCACCGGAACCGCGGTCAACCGCTTCAGTCCGGACATGATCTGCACGAGAGCGCAGATGGTCACCTTCCTCTGGCGCGCGGCAGGTTCGCCTGCAGCAGCTGGAACGCTGCCCTTCACCGATGTTTCGGCAGACGCTTATTATTACGACGCAGTCCTCTGGGCCTGGACGAGAGGCGTCACCCTGGGCACCAGCGACACGACATTCTCCCCCGACATGACCGTGACCCGCGCACAGGTGGTCACACTGCTGTACCGCTACAACGGTTCCCCCACCGTGACGGGCAGCCTCCCGTTTGCGGATGTACCGGCGAACGCATACTACTATAATGCGGTACGCTGGGCCGTGGCAAACGGAATCACCACCGGTGTCTCTGCAACCGCCTTCCGTCCGGATGACGGCTGCACAAGGGCACAGATCGTCACCTTCCTGTATCGGGCGACGAAGTAAGCAATACCCGTTTCATACTGCCGGGCAATCGTTATTGGATCCTACTCGGGTTATCGGCACCGGAGATATTTTCGGGACTGGCCGTTTACCGCAGAGAACACAGGAAGAAACAGAACAACTGATTAGGTGCGCTTCAAGGCTGCCTAACCAATGAATGAACCAAGCGGCGGTGACGGAGCAATCCGTCACCGCCATGTTTTATGAGGGGATCAAGCGCAGGATGGAGGGCTGAACTATGCGGCAGGCAAAAGGAAACCGGATTTCGATATTGATCTTTCTGCTGGGGCGGTATTCCTTTGACCCTGCTGAAAGAAAAGGCTGTCAATAAAAATACCGTCAAGGAGGTCTGCAAACCGGCGAAGCTGAATCGGGCAAGCTTCTATGTAACATTACAGTGACTGTTATGCCTTGCTGGAGAGCATCGAGGACGAGTTGGAGATGCTGTATAGACATCTCTGCAATGGCCTGATGTATATGGCAGCCGACGGACATGGCAAATACAGCATGGAGACCGTCGTCGGGGTTGTCAACCGCATCGCCAAAAAGCAGCCTGTCGCTCTCTCAATAGGGCTTGACTTTCCGTTCACTCCATGCTACTATGATTTGCGAATATTCTCAAATTCAGGAGGCGGTCATCCTGCCAAAGTATGTGACAAAGCAGCGAAAGATTTTGCTGGACTATCTCACGAAGCACACGGATGATCCGCTGCCCGTACAGGAGATTGCAGAGGCGCTGGAGCAGGAATCCATCAGCAAAAGCTCTGTGTACCGCAATCTTGCCGAGCTGGAAAACGAGGGTGTTGTCCGCCGCAAGTACCGCGGCGCAGGCCGGGAACTTCTGTACCAGTATGTCGGCGCGGAAGCATGTAAGGGCAGCATCCATTTGAGCTGCAAGCAGTGCGGCCGAACGTTTCACATGACCGCAGCCGGTGCGGATCAGCTGCTGCGAGCCGTTGCAGAAACGGAAGGCTTTGCAGTGGATAAGGGCGATACCGTCTTATACGGCGTATGTGAAGACTGCCGCAAATAACACCCGGAAGGAGGGAGACATCATGGCGAAAAAGCGTATCCTGACCGCGGCTCTTGCGGTGCTGGTTTTTGTCGCTATGCTCTCTTCTTCTCTGTTTATCATTGAGCACGCCGACCACGACTGCACCGGCGAGGACTGCCCGATCTGTGAGCAGATCTGTCTTTGTACGCAGACGCTCAAAACGCTTTCCCTTGCTGTCATGGCAGCAGTCGTTTTCTTTGCTCTTTCCGCTCTTTTGCATATCAGTATCAGGCAGGTAGAAACTGCCTGTGTTCCGCACACTCCCGTTTCTTTAAAGGTAAAACTCACGAATTAAATCAGGTCATATAAACAAGGGGATCGTCTGCCTGTTTGGGCAGGCGCTGTCGGCGTTTGCCATCCCCTTGTCTTTTTGCACCCATTTTTACGGTTTAACCTGATTTCATTCGGAGGTTTTTATGAAAAAAACAATTTCTTTCCTTCTCTGCCTGGTTCTGATGCTGGGCATTCTGGCAGGCTGCGGGAAAACGCCCGCAGAAACCAGTGGCAACGATGAGGACGGGAAAAAGCTCAGCATTGTTGCCACCATCTTTCCTGCTTACGACTGGGTGCGCCAGATCCTTGGCGAAAGAGCGGACAGCATAGAACTGACGCTGCTGCTGGACAACGGCGCCGATCTGCACAGCTATCAGCCAACAGCGGACGACATGGTCAAGATCTCGAACTGTGATATGTTCGTCTATGTGGGCGGCGAGAGCGACGAATGGGTGGAGGAGGCCCTGGCCAACGCCACCAACAAGAATATGGTGGCGGTCAATCTGATGGATGTGCTGGGTGACTCCGTCAAGAAGGAAGAGATCGTCGAGGGCATGGAGCATGATCACCATCACCATCATGACCACGGGGAAAGTGAAGCCCACAGCAAGGAG
>ONVR01000244.1 GCA_900321335.1 uncultured Eubacteriales bacterium
GGCCTGCGCGCGCTGTTTTGAAGTGTACCTGTAGCGGATCGGCCCCATCAGCATGTGATTGACCTTTTCCAGACCGTCGCCCCGGATGGGGGTCGCCGTAACACCGTAGATATACCGGGCCCTGAGGTGCTGGAGGACGTTTGCCATCGTATCCGTCGCGGCGTGGTGGCACTCGTCCACGATGACCATGCCGTAATCCTGGAGCAGCGGATGAAAGCTCCCCTTTTTGCACAGAGAACCTACCATCGCGATGTCCACGATTCCCGACATGCTGTCGTGCTGCCCCTGGAGCCAGCCGATGTGCGACTTGCGGCGCTTCACCCGGCCTGTCGGCGTCGTATAGGACGGCAATTCCTCATCAACGGTCAGGAATCGCTCCAGGGCGCTTTGCCACTGTTCGATCAGAGCCGAGGATTCGAGCAATATGAGCGCAGGCTCGCGCCGCTGGGCGATCAGATTGGCGCACACGACCGTCTTTCCAAACGCAGTGGCCGCGCTCAGCACGCCGTTGTCATGCCCCAGGAGCGCCTCTGCAGCAGGCCGCTGTTCTTCGCGGAGCTCGCCATTAAAGGAGATGTTCAGCTGTCTATTTTGGGTCCTCTGATCGTCAATACTGTATGGGATTCCAGCCTCATCGCATTTGTCCAGAAGCCGGTCTAACAATCCCTGCGGTATATGAATATGACCTTCCTCGTCGCTGCCGAGGTAGATGATTCGAGGGGTATCGAAGTTGGCGATCCCCATCGCCAGGTTCTTGTAAAACACGGGATTTTTGAAGGCAGCGAGCCATCGGATCTGGTTTTGCAGCCGGGGCTTGAGGTTCCCGGCGTTGATATAGATGCCGTCCGCCAGCGTGATAAGGAGAATGCCGTTGACATCCTCCAGATGAAAGGCCGCGTCCTTTTCCCAGGGCTTGCCCGGCTTTGCCCTGGCTCCACCGTCTTCATCCGTGCCGGAGGCCATGGATAGCAGGGGCAGGCTGCTGCTCCATTCCGCGATGCAGTCCTCGACCTGCCTCTGTGACAGTCGCGGCGTATTCCAAAGCGCCGCCCATTGATCCGGGTAGGCGTTCCAGTCTTCATCGATAAACGCACTGTTCCCATCTTTTAATGCCTGTCCCTGTAACGGCAGCGCGATCAGATTTCCAATGCCGCCCGCTGACAGATGATCCTGCATGGGTATCATCCTGTCAAAGAAGGTGAAGCTATGGACGCTGATGCGTTCCATGCCCTTCTCCAGCAAACCATTGCCAAAGCGGCGGGCCAGCGCGGCGGGTATCGCCTTTTCAAAGAATACCCATATGTGCGCGCCCCGCCCCGACCGGGATCGCTCCGTCAGCGCAGCGATGCCATTGGCTTTGCATATCTGCCTGACCGCGTCGACCTCTTCGCGATATGCGTCATCCGCATTCGCAAAATCCTCCGCTTCGGCGCCCTTCGCGTGGTTGTCAAAGTCAAAGACGATGAACCGGCAGGTGTCGTCCGGCAGCATCGGATAAATGCCGATCACATCTGTGCCGTCCGCCGCCTTGCCCTCCAGATGCCGTTTGACATCCTCGATGGTCAGCCGCTTGTCTTCCCGCATCTCACAGTCCTTGCACTGAACCTTATCGCGGTTGCGGCGGTGACATCCGTATCGCCAGAGGTTGGCACACTGGCGATAATAACCGGCAGCGCCGCTATCCTTTTTGACGGAACGCTTGGCATACACATCCTGCCTGCCCCAAAAATACGAAAAGAATCGGTTCGCCATATGCGTCGTGATCGCGTCAGGGAAGATGATGCGCGCGCCTTGATCCGGGTCAAGTGGCTCAGGAACAGGCGTGATGACAATCCCGGCATCCGCAAGCAGCTTCTTTAGATGCCCGTTTTCCGCCAAAAGCGCGGCATTTTCCTGCTCCAGAGCAATGATCTTGGCTTGAAGGGCTGGAAGATCGTCGTATCCCATGGGCTTCCCTTTCTTCGTCTGTTTCTGATTGCATCTTCGGTATCAGTGCGTAACATGGAAGAATTGCACTCTCATTATATCACGAAGAGCAATGCAAATCCAGCCCGATCGAGGCATAATCAGCTTGCCGACGATATTTCAAGATATGGTCATGGGCTCAGGTTCTTCAGTCGGTTGCGCCTCATGAACTGGTCGATTGCATACTCCAGAGTGATCCTTCCAACGCCTTGCACCTGCTTCGTTTTGATCCTTGCCATCTAGATTTCCTCCTTCAAAATGTGCCGAAAA
>ONVR01000241.1 GCA_900321335.1 uncultured Eubacteriales bacterium
GGCGTCTTCATGACGGAACGGCGGCGGCGGAATTTCAGGAGGATTTACGGTACACAAGCTCCCTTGGCATCTGCGGACTTCCCGCATATCTGGTACAGGTCGGGGAGAAAAAGGCACTGATCAACGCATTGGTCGGCTTTGACACTTTTGCCGAATGCATCCGTGAACTGTCAGAAAACAGGATCCTGCCGAAGAAAGCAAAACCGGATCACATTAGCCTGGAGAACCTGTTGCTGGCCCATCCGCTGATCTCGCGTATCGAACTCTGTGAGGCGCTCTCCGCCTGGGAGGATGAGATCAGAGCGCTGCTCCGGCCATATCTGGACAGCGGCAGCGTGACCGAAGAAAACGGGTTTTACCGGACAACGGAGCTGTTTTCATGGAAAAAGGAATCATGAAAAGCAGGCCGCACGTGGGAAACAGCATCTGTGTTTACCTGCGTGAGCGCCAGAGCACAGCCAGGACAGCAAGCCGGGGGTACAAATGATGAATCCCGGCATCAATAACACAAATTCCCGGTCCTGAGAGGGGCCGGGAATTTGTTTGTTATCAGGCTCAGGCTGGGGGTGGCTCGTGTGAAGATGACACTCAATAGTAAATCGGTTCGCCGAACAGGTGGAGCTGAAGCAGCTGCCCGCTGAACCGAAGGGCGTTAATTAGCTTTTTCATAGCGGTCTCCTTTCCGGCCAGGCAGGATTTGCCCCAGCCACCTTGTGAACAGATGAGTGCCTATGAGCCCTGTCACAATACCGAGCCCGACACAGACGTAACCAAACATGAATATCCCTCCGTATGTTCGTATCTGAGAGCAGATTACCACCTTGGAGTTAACGAAATGCTTTTGATTTGTTGCCGCTATGTTAATTTTGAATTATGTCCCATCAGAAGAAAGATTATCCGACGGACTTCTTTATGCCTGACAGCGGGAGTAACGGAGAAAAAAGTGCATTCAGCACTATTTTCTTTTTCTCAAAGTGCACAGTTGACAAGAATCCATTTTGCCCCGCCGCCGTTTATTGACGGGAAAAGCGGCATTGTGTTACGAATATATTAAACAGGTGTTTCTGCTGAAATGAAAAACCATGAAAAGGGGAGGCATATCGCGTATGACAGAGCGAAAAAAACCGCTGGATGGCATTAAGGTCGTCGATCTGACCCGGGCCCTGTCCGGACCCATCTGTACCTGCATGCTGGCGGACTATGGCGCCCACGTGATCAAGATCGAAGGGCTGGACTGTGAGCTTATGCGGGGATATCCCAACGGCGGTATGGCAAAGGCCACCGAGGCCAACGACGGTTTCCGGAATTTTGCGTCCATCCATCGGAACAAGGATACCGTCTGCATGAATCTGCGGGATCCGGAATGTAAGGCAGTGCTGATGGATATGCTGACGGACGCGGATGTGCTCATCAGCAATTTCCGGCCGGGTACCACAAAGGCCATGGGGATCGACTACGACGCACTTAAAGAAAAATATCCCCGGCTGATCTGTGCTGAGATCTCCGCTTTCCGGGAAAAGGGACGGGAGATGGAGCCCGGTTATGACGTCGTGGTGCAGGCAGCTTCCGGTATCATCGCTGCTACGGGATATCCGGGACAGCCACCCTGTAAGCCGGGACCCTCTATGGCGGATATGGCCTCCGGCCTGCAGATGACCCAGGGAATACTTCTGGCTCTTCTGGAGCGGGAACGCAGCGGTCTGGGTCAGCTGGTTCAGGTGAAGATGCAGGATGCGGCCATGTTCATGATGGCGCAGTACTCCACGCCGCTGATTGACAATCCGGATTATGAGTTCAGGCCAAACGGTATGGCCCATATCGAGGCTACACCCTCCAACGGCTTCAAAACCGCGGACGGCTATATTTTTACGGCACCGGCGGGAGATAAACTGTTCCCGATCTTCTGTAATCTGATCGGAATGCCGGATCTGCCTTCGGATCCCCGGTTCAACACCCATCAGAATCTGATTGACAACCGGCATATCCTCTACGATGAGATCCTGGGCCCCATGTTCCTGTCCAATACCACAGAGTATTGGTATAAAAAGCTCAGCGCCGCAGGTCTTCCGGTGTCGCCAATCGCCACACCGAAGGAGGCCTGGTGCAAAGCGGCGGAGCAGGGATCACAGATCGTTGCGACGGTGCATCATCCCAGGTTTGGAGATATGCATGTTCCGGGCCTGGCCATTGAGCTGAGCGCCACGCCGGGAAGCGTGGACAAAAACGCGCCCTACCCCGGTGAGCAGACCTATGCGGTTTTGCACGGCCTGGGCCGGACCGACGAGCAGATCGAGCAGATGGAGCAGCGCGGCGTGATCCGCTGCTGGCGGGAAGAAAACGACGGATGTGAGAGCAAATGATCTTTGTCGGAATCGATATCGGATCCACAACGACGGAAGCCGTCTTTATGGATGAGAACAAAAAAATACGCGCTGCGTCTCAGGTCAGCACAGGGTATGAACTGGACAAGGCTGCGGACAGGGCTGTGGATGCCTGCTGTGAACAGGCCGGCTGCGGAAGGGAGGACTTCACCTTCTGCGTCTCCACCGGCTACGGCCGGGATCTGGTTGCCTTTGCCGATACCCAGTTTACGGAGATCGCCTGTCACGCCAAGGGAGCCAACTACTATTTCCCGGAGGCCAGAGGCGTCATAGATATCGGCGGACAGGACAGCAAAGCCATCAGCATCAATGCCACAGGCGGGATCGTGGATTTCGCCATGAACGACAAATGCGCCGCAGGAACGGGACGTTTTTACGAGGCAATGGCGAGATCGTTTGAAATGGATCTCAAAGAGTTTTCCGATCTTTCCCTTAC
>ONVR01000240.1 GCA_900321335.1 uncultured Eubacteriales bacterium
ACAAGCAGCGTACCGTCTCGGCGGCCGTTACTCATGTTTCTGTGTTTTCCGGAACCGACAATCACTCCGCGCTGTGTCCCAGCATATCGGCAAGATAGGCCTCTCCCCAGGAGTATTCCGACATAAACTCCCCGTCAAACCGGTCCCGCCGGTCCATGTTCTGATCCTGCCATGCGTAGTAGTCGCAGTCGAACAGGTCCGTATTGACCATTTGTCCCCTCGGCGTGGAGATTAAAAGTCTTTCACAGCCTGCATTTTTCAGCACCTGCTTCAACCGGTGCAGAGCGTTGTGAAAGACGTTCATGCTCTGGCTTCCGTATTCTCTGCCTTCCCAGATGGTGTTATAGATCTCCTCGTTGCTGACCTCCCTGCCCCGTTTGGTGACGACCAGCGCAAGGATCTCCTTCGTCTTTCCCCGCAGGGGCAGCGGTTCTCCGTCTTTGAGCACCACAAACCGCCCGAAGGTCTGGATATAGAGCTCTTTATGCTGCCGTCTGGCCAGCAGGCGGATCCGGTCCATAGCCATTTCCAGCACTTCCTTGCTGTAGGGCTTCAGGATATAGTAATCTCCGCCGATCTGGTTGAAATCCCAGATATAGTTATCGTAAGCGGTTACAAAGACGATCATCATATCGGGGCGGATCTCCCGCAGCTGCTGGGCAAGTTCCACGCCGCTGACGATCGGCATGGCCACGTCGAGAAACGCCAGCTCCACCGGGTTTTCCCGGGCATACGCCACGGCGTCCGCCGCGCATTCAAACTGCCCCACAAGATTGAGATCGGCGATCCCCTTGCTGAGTCTGACAAACCGCTTGAGCATAAGCTGCTCATCATCAACCACAATTGTTCTCATATGCTGTTCTCCTTTGGAATCCGCACGGTCACTTTTGTCCCCACGTCCACCGTACTGGATATTTCCACCCGGCCGTGCATGACTTTTTCAAGGCGGAAAATGATGTTCTTCAATCCTGTGGAATCCTTCTCCCCGTCTTCCATCTGTCTGAAATAGGCATCAACGTCAAAGCCGACCCCGTTATCTTCAACCTCAACGACCCAATCCCGGTCCGTCTGCCCGCTGCGGATCGCAACCGTGCCGCCCCGGACGCCCCGGCCGTATATTCCGTGGCGAATGGCGTTTTCCACCAGCGGCTGAACGCTCAGGGGAAGGATCTCAAACGCCTCCGTCCCGATCTCGTAGATGACCTGCAGCTTTTTGCCGAAGCGCATCTGCTCGATATTCACGTAGGCCCGGATATTGTCAAGCTCCTGGGAAAACGGAAGGGGTCTGTCATTGGCCATGGCGCGGATACAGCTTCGCAGGTGGGTTGTAAAATCGCCGATCAGATCCGAGGCGTACTGTGGATCCTCCAGTACGATCTCCTGAATGGAACCTAATGCGTTGTATAAAAAGTGAGGCTGCATCTGACTGGTAAAATTCCGGATCCGGCTCATCTGCAGGGCTCTCTCCAGCTCCTGGATCTCCTTTTCCTGGCGCTGCTGCTCGGTCAGATCGTATACAACGCAAAACGCCATAACGTCTCCGGAGGCGTGGTCCCGGTACAGATAGAAGACTTCTTTGCACGGCTGCTCGTCACCGGTTTTCTTCCGAAGGGAAAAGGAGACCGACGCTCTTTTTTCACCGCGAAGAAAGCACGCCAGAAGGTACTCCCGGTCGCTGATCTGGGCGTACTTATTCTTGTTTTTTGTTATATAATGCTCCAAAATCCACTCATTGAGACGGCTGTAGCCGGAATATGGCTCCCCGTCGGGAAACTGCATAGCAATTTCCGCTTTGTCCGGCAGCAGGTTATTCGATTTTTCCAAAACGGTATCCTGTGTCAGGTTGACCTCCAGGTACCCCGACGCGCTGGCAAGAATCGCCTCCATGTGGTTTTTTTCCTTCTGATACATGGAGGCAAGCTCGTCCCGGTGCGTCTGTTCCTGCCGGATGGTCTCGTCCACGTTGCGCACGCCCATCAAAATATGCTTCTTTCCGTCAATCTGCTCCAGAATCGCCCGGATCTTATGATAGACTGGCTGATCATCTACCAGAAGCCGGTACACAAAGGAATAATATTTGTTCTTCTCCAACGCCGGTATCAACACGTCTGGCCGCAGCATCCTGAGCACATATTCCTGATCCTCCGGGTAAATCGTCCTGGCGACATGCTCAGGCAAAGCGGTGAAAAAATCTTCTCCGCTGCTTTTGAGTTCAAGTTCGCTGTACGCCTCGCTCTCATAGTAGCGCCGATAGGCGCCGCTTTGCAGGTCGATATCGTAGATGCTCTCATAGGTTTCAAACAGGGCGTTTGTAATGGCGTAATAGAAAGGGTCGTGAGAAAACGGGGCTTTCATGAAAATCATCCCTTCTGCTGAATTGTGTTGATGCCGGATCTGCTCGCAACACGGATATCTCGGCAGAGCCATTATACCAGATTTCCTATTGAAATCCAAGTTCTGGCAGCTCTCCGGTCCCGCCCCGGTGGACTTCCGGAAAAGGGCAGCCGGATCGGTAAGCGCACTCACCGATCCGGCCGTTTCCCTTCTTCTCTTTCCTGCAGCCTGAGGCGAACAGCCCCACACCCCATAGGGCGGCGGGCCTGACGCCATCAACCGGTCTTCTTATTCTTCCTTGTTCTTCTTTTTCTGCGCAAGCAGCCAGACCATGGCGCCCCCGGAAGCGAGCATCAATCCCAGATAGAGCTGCAGATTGCTGTCATCTCCCGTTTTGGGGGTAGGCGGCGTAACAACGCTTGTATTCGTCACAAGGAAACCTGTTTCCACGTCTCCTGTGATTTTCGCCGTGTAGCCGCGCACGGCCTCTTCCGTAACGGTGTAGGTGATCTTGTGGCCGTCTGTGCTGTCATATACTGCCAGTCCCTCAAAGGTATGCTGCCAGTTGCCTGCGGCATTGAGCATCACCGTATCGATGACGGTTCCGTCGGCGAGCAGATTGATCGTCACAGAGCTTGCCGCCGGACCTACCCACTGCTTCGTCACGGGAATGTCGAGGGTCTCGACGTTGGTGTTGGTCACCGTGTAGGAGCCGTC
>ONVR01000239.1 GCA_900321335.1 uncultured Eubacteriales bacterium
AACAGGGCCGCGCCGGTACCGGCGGCCTGGCCCATGCCCATGCAGGCGGCGATGATGCGGATGCAGCCGTTGGCGTGGTAGTCGGCGGAGAAGCACCGGCCGGCCACCAGCAGGTTGTCAACGCCCTTGGCGATCAGGCTGCGGAAGGGGATCTCGCAGTACTCTCTGGGGTTGGTGCGGACCTCCCAGGGCAGGGGGATCACGAAGGGGTGCATCATATAGTCCTTGTCGTTTGGCATCGGCCGGCAGATGGCGGGCTCGATGGGGCCGTTGGCGTGGATGTGCCGGTTTGCCGTGTGGAAGCCGGGGGTGGGCACGTGGGCGTCAAAGACCTCCGCGTGCTGCCAGATGCCGTCCTCGAACTTCCGGGCGGCGGCCACGTCCTCCGCCTTCATGATATACTCGCCCATGACCCGGCGGCTCTCCCGGATGCCGTTCATGGGGGCGAAGCTGGTGAGCTTGGCGTTTTCAAAGCCCGCCACGTACTTGTTCAGGAATTCCACGAACCAGATGACCTTCCGGTGCTGATCCACGATCTGGCGGGTCAGATCCACCACGTCGTCGCAGTGGCAGTCAAAGGTGTGGGTGGCGTCCAGGGTCACGTCCGTGCACGCCGGGTCGCCGGGCATGACGTATACCAGATTGCCGGGGCTGAGCAGGTCGTGCAGATCGCCGTTTTCAATGGCCTTGTGCTCCAGATGCACGATGTAGGTGCTGTGCTTGGGGGATTCGGGATCGAACTCGTCGCTCTGGAAGAAGGCGGCCGCCCCCTCCCGGTAGCGGTTGATATTCACGTAAGAGAGCTTGAAGCCCATGGTCACGGACTGGTTCAGACCCATGAACTCCGCGTTGCCCACCTCGATGGGGCACCCCGCGGCCATGGCCAGATCCGCGTCGCCCGTGGCGTCCACGAACACGTCGGCGTCCAGCTCGATGCGGCCGTTTTTGCAGTAGGCCACCACGCTCTTGATCCGGTTGTCCTCCTTGACCACGTCCACCACGTGGGTGCCGTAGAGGATCCGGGCGCCGCTCTGAAGCACCATCTGCTCCAGCATCACCCGGCCATACTCGGGCTCGATCACGGGCAGATGGGGCCGCATGGTGGCGTGGCCCTCGGCGTCCAGCCGGTCCAGCCACTCCTTGCACAGACCGTCCACACAGCCGGCGATGCCGGTGATGTAGCCGTTGGTGACCAGTCCGCCCAGCGATTCCCGATACTCCAGCAGGAAAACCCGCTTGCCGGCCCGGCCCGCGGCAATGGCCGCCGCCGCACCTGCCACGCCGCCGCCTGCCACGACCACGTCAGCGCTGAACCGTTTTACCGTTACTGCCATTTCAAAATGCCTCCCAATCAATCATTCTATATTAAATTAATAATAATGTGGTACCAAGCTGTTTGCCGCTTCTATTGTCCCACGGCGCGCAGGAATATACAAGACACTCTTTTGCTATAACCGTAGGAGAGTTGCTACGCCTGCTTATGCCAGCGACCGGTCCCTGGCGTAAGCGAGAAAAGCCCGCAGGGCGGCGGATTGGGGGATCGCCCCGTTCCAGACCATGTAATTGCAGATGGGACCGTAGAAGTTCACGGGTACGGCCGTTACCCCCTTCCACCGGCGGACCAGGGCCTCTGTCACCAGGGCGCAGCAGCGGCCGCTGCGGGTCATGTCCTCCAGAATGTCGTTGGAGGAGGTCATCACGACGATGTTGGGCGTTCTGCCGTACAGGGCGTAGGCGGCCTGTACGGCTTTGCCGTTGGGGAGGGGCGTCTCCTTGATCCCCAGGGGCAGGTCCAGAAGATCCTCCAGGGTCAGGACTTCCTTTCCTGCCAGAGGACTGTCGTCGGGGACGCCCAGCACCAGGTCGTTTCGGAACATGGGCTCCATCTGCAGGTGCTTTTCCGAGAGCATCTCGTTGTAGGGGAGAAACAGCACGTCGGCCTCGCCGTTTTCCAGGGCCTCCAGACTCTTTTCCATAGGCCGCTCCACGATCATAAAATGCACCTGGGGGTGATCCTGCATATAGGTTTTCAGCAGCAGGTCATATACGGGCAGAGCGTTGGTGTTGTGGGCGCCGATGCGCAGCAGGGGGTCTCGCTCCGCACCCTCCAGGTCCCGGAGCCGGGTCAGGGTGCTCCGGTAGTTTTTCAGAGTAGAGGAGATCAGGGTGTACACGGCCCGGCCCGCCGCCGTGGGGCGGACGCCCCGGGGAACCCGGTCAAACAGCGCCGCGCCGAACTCGGCCTCCAGATCGCTGATGACCCGGGAGATCACAGGCCGGGAGACCTGTGCCGCCTCCGCGGCGGCGGTGATGTTGCCCAGCTCGTAGACCTGGGTAAAGTATTCCATCTGCAGATTTGTCATAAGGGGATCCTCCCGTATCTTTTTTCCTGCGTTAAGCATACCACGGGCGCCCGCCGTGTGCAAGAAGCTGCGGCAGATGGAAGCAGACGCAAAAAAACACGCCGCGGCTGTAAAGCCGCGGCGCGACGGGTGAACTTGTGGTTACCGCAGGGAGAACAGGGTGCCCTTTTCCGCGGTCAGGCCCTCTTTGATGGAGGCGTCCCAGGCCAGAAAATCGGCGGTGCTCAGACCGTCCCGTCCCAGGTAGTCGCAGTAGTTTTCGCCCAGCTGGTCAAAGCGGACGAAGTAAGCGATCTGATCGTCGGGGGTGACGAAGACGGCGGCGTCGCCCTCTTTCCTGGCGCTGTCGTAGACCCAGGCGTCCATCTCCGGGGTGTACAGGTGCTTATAGTAGCACTCCACCAGACCGTTGAGGTAGTAGTAGTCGTCGGTGTGGTCGTCGTAGAGGACCTGGAAGGTGTCCAGGTTTTTCTCGTCGGCGGCGTTCCACTGGCGAAGGATCTCCTCGGCCTCGGCCTTCAGATCGGACTTGGCGGTCTCCTGGGCCTCGTTGTAGGCCTCGGTGGTCTCGTAATCGCTGGAATTAACGCTGTCGGGGTACATGGTGATCATGTGGAGCTGGGCGATGGGGTACTCGTTTTGGCTGCGCTCCAGGAAGTAGACCACGTAGTAGGCGTTGTTCACGGAGTTCTCCGCCACGTACACGTCACCGTTCTGCCGGGCCGGATCCACGGCCCAGTCATAGTACTGGCTGGCCAGAGAGGAGCCGGCGTAGCAGTGGAGGGTGGAGTCGTCCTCGCCGTAGGTGTCGGCGTTGTAATCCCGGGCCGCGTCGATCATGTCCTGCTCGCTGTGGATATCGGCGGCGTAGGCGTCGGCGGCCGCCTTGGCGCCGGTCATGCCGTCGGGAAAATCATTCTGGGAGATGTAGAAGGAGCGGATGCCGTAGACGTCCAGCCTGTCCTTGTTCTCCTCGTAGTAGGAGGTGATCTGCTCCTGGGTATAGGTAAAGCCGTCCTGGATGTACTGTTCGTACTCCTCGGCGTAGGCGCTGATGTACATCAGACGCTTGTAGTCCTCTCCGGTGATGCCCTTGCCGTAGTTCCGGGACAGCAGCTTGTTCAGGCTGACGTTGCTCAGCTCGGCCTGGGCCTCGGCTGCCTCGTAGGTTTCGTCGAGCTGGTGGGCCCGCTCGTCACTGAGCACGTAGCCGGCCTTCTGGCCCGCCTGATAGACGGCGCCGATGTCAAGCAGCTGATCCAGGGTGCTCTTTACAAAACGGTCGTCCCAGGTCTCGCCGGTATCGGTGTCCACGATCTGGGCCCGCAGGGACTGTGACATATCGGGAAGGAAGGTCTCCGCGTAGGCGGGGTACTGGGAATAGACGTCGGTCACGTACTGATAGTACGCGGAATAATAAAAGTAGTTGAAATCCACGATGGAGAACTTCATATCTCCCACGGTAACGGCCGTGGCCTTCCTTTTTATAGCGGAGGAGTTGATGACCAGAGCGGTCAGCAGCAGGGCGACCACGATCACGGCAATGATGATCGCCATGGTGACGGTCTGCTTGCGCGACTTCTTCTCCGCAGCCAGCTCCTTTGCCTTTTTTTCTTTGGATCTGCTCATTTGTTTCATTCCTTCTTTTTATCCCGGCCCGACGGCGGTTGGGGACAGCGCCGTCCGGTGCCTTGTCGCTGGATAACGCGAAAGCGTTACCGCACTATTATATACGATTGCCTGCCCTGTTTCAAGTGAAAAACAAATATGTTTACAATTATTTCGGGGCCGGACAAGGCCGGCAAAAGGGAAATGGAGCGGAAAAAGGGCGCTGCCGGTTCCCCGCTGGCGGACGCCTTCCGGGCGGCCTCCGGACAGCCGCCGGTGCCCCCGTGCCGACCCGGTTGCCAAAATGTGAAAAAGCGGTTACAAACTGTAATGTTTTCATGTTCATAATCGACAAAAAGACTGGATTTGAGTTGGTCATAATGCTAATTGACTTTTCTCCGGGAAAGTTGCTATAATGAACGCGAATTCAAAAGGATACGTATGCGCTGTGCCTGTTGATAGAATGAATTTACGGGGTCACAGACACACAATGCGTTCCCGATGAACACAAGGTCAAAATTTTAAGGAGGAAAAAATGATGAAGAAAATTCTTGCGCTGGTTTTGGCGCTGGTAATGGTCTTCGCGCTTGTCGCTTGCGGCGGTGGCTCCGGCTCCAAGTCTGATGCCAACACCAAGACCGACACTGAGAACAAGACCGACACCGAAACCAACACCAACACCGACACCGAGCCGGTCAATCCCAACGCTGATGTTGAGGTCGACTCCGCGAAGGCTTATCCTCATGCCAATGAGGACGGCACGCCCAACCTTGACAAGATCGCGCACTTTGACTACGAGTATGACTACTCTCAGAACCCCAACTACAAAGTTGCCTACGTTGCTTCTTCTTCTTACTTCCTGTATCAGGCTGCTGCCGACGCCATCAAGGCTTGGTGCCCCAGCTTCAACCTGACCTGGGATGACTTCTACTTCAACAACGACGGCGACTCCAACACCTACATGACCATTCTGCAGCAGGTGCTGGACAGCGGTACCGAGATGCTCATTCTCGACCCCGACAACACCATCTTCCCCACCGTCAAGCAGCTGCTTGACCAGTATCCCGACGTAAAGTGGATGCCCATGATGAGCCCCTCTCGTGACGGTTCCACCGAGGCCGGCGCCCCCATGGGCGGTTACATGACCCACCCCTTCGTCGGCTTCAACAGCACCGACGTTGGCCATGTTCTTGTTGACAAGTGCATTTCCTGGCTCCAGGAGAACTACCCCGATGCTGATCCTGCCCAGGTTGGCATGATCGCGTTCGACTTCTCCACCTCCCCCGCCCTCCACGAGCGTACCGTCGCCGCTGAGGAGCAGTGGAAGGCTGTTGCTGGCGAGTCCGCCAACAACTTCTGGGTTTGCGACTGCGTTTCCGCCGGTCTGACCTACGAAGGCGCCAAGCAGATCTTCCCCGGTGAGGTTGCCAAGCACACCGAGATCAAGTACTGGCTGATCTGCGGCATCATCGACGACTGGGCACTGGCCGCTGCCGATACCCTGGAAGAGGCTGGCCTGACCGATACCTCTGTTGCCGTTACCTTCGGCGGCACCGGCTTCATCCAGCAGTGGGATCAGGGCCAGAGCTCCGCTGCCCGCTACGCTCTGTTCACCGCTCAGACCCTGTACGATGAGCCTATCCTTGGCGCTGTTTACGCGTTCAAGATGGGCTGGTGCACCGAGACTGAGATTTGGCCCAACTGGAGAAACCCGGCTGACTGCGGCAAGAACGGCGAGTACTCTTCTCTGCTGCTGCCCACCGTGTGGCTGAGCCAGGACGACTACGTGCACTACCTGAAGTGGACCGACCTGTACGCCAGCGTTGATACGTACTCCTACCTGAAGGGTTACAACGACGTTGCCGTCAACATCGACGACTTCAGCCCCTTCGTTTCCACGTATCCTGATTACTACACCGGCACCGGTATGTAATTCGGAATTCCCGGCAAGTAATTCATCAATTCATCAAACCCGTAAATAAAACATTGAAAAAGGACGGCGTGTCCGCCGTCCTTTTTCAATAAATAAAAACAGATTCTTTCTATTAGGTAGGTGAATATGTGAAGATGGAGAAGTCATACGAATTAAAAGGCATCGGCAAATCCTTCCCCGGCGTTCGTGCTCTTGATAACATCAGTTTCAAGGCCAAGGGCGGCAAGGTGCTTGCGCTTCTCGGCGAGAACGGCGCCGGCAAGAGTACCCTGCTGAAGATCATGAACGGCGACCTTCACGCTGACGAGGGCGAGCTCCTCGTAAACGGGGAGACCGTCACCCTGCATTCGCCGCAGGAGGCCATTGCCCACGGAATCAGCGTGATCTATCAGGAGCGTCAGCTGATCCCTTACATGTCCGTCATGGAAAACATCTTCCTGGGCGAGCTGCCCAAGACAAAGCTGGGTCTTTTTGATAAGTCCAAGCTGATTAAGGACACCCAGAAGCTCATTAACGAGTTCGGACTGTCCATTGATCCCCAGGAACCGGTCGGCATGCTCAACGTAGCATACCAGCAGATGGTAGAGATCATGAAGTCCTACCGCCGGAACCCGGATATCATTGCATACGACGAGTCCACGGCTCCTCTGACTGACTCTGAAATCAAGATCCTCTTCGACATTATCCGCAAGCAGAAGGAAGAGGGTAAGGTAATTATTTACGTTTCTCACCGTCTTAATGAGATCTTTGAGATCTCCGACGAGATCGTCGTCCTCAAGGACGGCAAGTACGTCAAGACGCTTGTTACCGCGGAGACCACCGAGGCTGAGCTGATCAAGTGCATGGTCGGCCGTGACATCGGCGATACCTACGCGAACCTCAAGAGAAACGACAAGTACGGCGACGTGCTGCTGGACGTCAAGAATCTGAAGACGCCCTACATCCACGACGTCTCCTTCCAGATCCGCAAGGGCGAGGTCATCGGTCTTGCCGGTCTGGTCGGCGCAGGCCGTACCGAGGTGGCCCGTGCCCTGTTCGGCGCGGATCCCGTTCTCTCCGGCGAGATCGTTCTTGACGGCGAGAAGGTACATTTCAAATCGCCCCGTGACGCAATCAACGCAGGCGTCGCGCTCTGCCCGGAGGATCGTAAGGATCAGGGCCTGGTCATGTTCCGCACCATCCGCGACAACGTGTCCATGCCTGTTATCGACAAGGCCGTTAAGGGCGGCATGTTCACAGACGAGAAGAAGATGACCGAGCTGGCTGAGTCCGCTGTCAAGAAGTTCGACATCAAGACCCCGACGATCTATAAGAACGTGGTCGAACTCTCCGGCGGCAACCAGCAGAAGGTTATCCTCGGCCGTTGGACCAACGAGCTGATGGACACCAAGATCCTGATCCTCGACGAGCCCACCAAGGGCATCGACGTCGGCACCAAGGCTGAGATCTACCAGAGAGTCTGTGATTTCGCCAAGCAGGGTATGGCCGTTATCTTCATCTCCAGTGAGCTGACCGAGGTCATCAACGTCGCTGACCGGATCATCGTCATGCACAACGGCCACATCACCGGCGAGGTCAAGCGTGAGGACGCCACCGAAGAGAACGTCCTGTCGCTGGCCATGTTAGACTAAGGGGGTCATGTAAGTGAGTAATACAAAAGGAAATTTCTTAAAGACCCTTACGCACAAAAAGGTCTTCCCGCTGCTTATCCTGCTCATCGTTGAGATCATTCTCTTCAGTGTGTGGGCGAGCCTGAAGGGCACCACCTTCTTCGCCATCACCACCCTGAGAAACATCCTCAACAATATGACCTTTGCAGCGTTCCTGACCATCGGCGCCGCCTGCCTGATGCTGGCCGGTCACATGGACCTGTCCTCCTCGACCATCGGCGCTTTCTGCGGTATCGTCACCGCGTGGAGCATCACCCACAACCTGCCCTGGTATCTGGCCATCATTCTGGCCATTGCCTTCGGTATCGGTTTCGGTGCGTTCAACGCCTTCATCATTACCCGGTTCCGGTTCCCGTCCTTCATCGCAACCCTCGGTATGTCCTCCGTAATCAGAGGTCTGCTGTACTTCTTCAGCTCCCTGGGTACCGCGGACGGCTCGGCCCAGAACATCAACTTCCTCAACGATACCCTTTATGCCATCGGCAACAAGAAGCTCATCAGTGAGTTCTCCATCTGCGTGGTGATCATGCTGGTGATCTACATCATCTTCGC
>ONVR01000235.1 GCA_900321335.1 uncultured Eubacteriales bacterium
CTCAAGCGGGTGGACTGGGACCCCAACGGCGAGCGCAATCCCCAGAACCGGGGCAAGTCCGGCTATGTGCGGATCTCCTGGGACGAGGCGGCGCAGCTCTGCGCCGACGAGCTGCGGCGCATGAAAAAGCAGTACGGCCCCGAGGCCGTTCTCTGTGAGGCGGATATGCACGGCGAGGGCAAGCGTGTCGCCCCCAGCCATGGCTGCCCCAACCGCCTGCTGGCTCTGATGGGTGGCTACACCCTGCAGATGCGGAACATGGACTCCTGGGAGGGCTGGTACTGGGGCGCCAAGCACGTCTGGGGCATGGAGCCCGTGGGAGAGATGGCGCCCACGGCGAACCTGTACCCGGATATCGCGGAGCACTGCGACATGCTGCTGTTCTGGGGCTGTGACCCGGAGACCACGCCTCTGGGCGTGGTGAGCCACATGCCCAGCCGGCTGTGCTACTGGTTTACGGAGCTGGGCATCGACTCGGTGTATGTGTGCCCGGATCTGAACTACGGCGCCGCCGTTCACGCGGACAAGTGGATCCCCATTCTGCCCAATACCGACGCGGCCATGCAGCTGGCCATTGCCTACGTGTGGCTGACGGAGGGGACCTTTGACAGGGAATATATCGACACCCACTCCTATGGGTTTGAGAAATTCGTGGACTACGTCATGGGCAAGGAGGACGGCGTCCCCAAGACCCCTGCCTGGGCCAGTGAAAAGTGCGGCGTCAAGGAGTGGACCATCAAGGCCCTGGCCCGGGACTGGGCCCAGAAGACCGTGTCCATTCTCCACGGCAACGGCGGCTGTTACATCCGCAGCCCCTACGCCTCAGAGCCCGCCCGTCTGGAGGTCATGCTCCTGGGTATGCGGGGACTGGGCAAGCCCGGCGTGCACCAGGCCAAGATGATCGAGTGGAACATGTGGGTCCGGGATTTCCCCGTGCCGTACCAGGGTGAGTTCGCCCCCAAGGTGCCCCAGATCTGCGACTGCATGCACCCGGTGGACGGCGACCTGCCCCCGGAGATCAATATGAAACGGTACGATCTGACGGACTACCAGAAGGAGAAAGCGCCGGAGCTCATCGAGCTGTTCAAAAAGCTGCCGGCGCCCAAGCAGTTCATCCCCCGGTGCCTGGTCCAGCGGGCCATCACCGAGGGCCACGCCGAGTGGTACGGCATGCACTGCTTCTCCTCCAGCCAGCAGCCCGACCCTGACGGCAAGCTCAAGCCCACCAACATCTATCAGTTCCACAAAAACGTCTATCCCCGTCCCGGCCTGAGCCAGGTGCACATGATCTGGACGGACTCCCCCTGCAACGTGACCTGCTGGAACAACGGCAACCTCTTTGCCGAGGCCTACCGGGATCCCTCCATCGAGACCATCGTGGCCCAGCACCCCTGGCTGGAAAACGACTGCTATTTTGCCGATCTGATCCTGCCCGTGTCCACCAAGCACGAGATGAACGACCTGGCAAACGATCTGTCCTCCGGCATCTTCCAGAGCGTGTATCTGGAGCGGCCCTGCTGCCCCCCGGTGGGGGAGAGCCTGACGGACTTTGACGTGTGCGTCAAGGTGGCCGAAAAGCTGGGGCCCGAGTATGTCCGCGCCTACACCGGCAACGGCCTGACGGAGGAGGACCGGGTCCGGTTCTTCTACGCCGCCTCCGGCTGCGAGGACTATATGAGCTGGGAGGAGTTCCAGGAGCGCAAGATCTTCGTGGTGCCCGTGAAAAAGGACATCGACAAGATCCCCGCGGGCCTGTATAACTTCTGGAAGGACCCCAAGAACAATCCGCTGACCACCCCCACGGGGCTGCTGGAGTACAGCTCCACAGATATTGAAAAGTATATGCCCGACGACCCGGAGCGGCCGCCCGTGCCCCACTGGATCGAAAAGAGTGAGAGCCATGACGAGCGCCTGTCCAGTGAGCGGGCGAAAAAGTACCCCCTGCTGTGCATGTCCAACCACGGCCGCTGGCGGATGCACGCCCAGTGCGACGACATCGTCTGGAACCGGGAAGTGGAGACCATGAAGATCCGGGCCAAGGACGGCTATCAGTACGAGCCCATGTGGATCAATCCCGCCGAGGCGGAAAAGCGCGGCATCAAACACCACGACATCGTCAAGATCTACAACGAGCGGGGCATCGTCCTGTGCGCCGCCTACGTCACCGAGCGGCTCATGCCCCAGGTGGTGTACGTGGACCACGGCGCCCGGCTGGATCCCATCATCCCCGGCTGGCTGGACCGGGGCGGCTGCATCAACTGCATCACCCCTACCTCCATGACCTCCAAAAACGCCACGGGCATGGCTGTGTCCGGGTTCCTGGTCCAGGTGGAGAAGGTCACCGACGAGGAGATGGAACAGTGGAAGCGGGATTATCCCGAGGCCTTTGCCCGGAAGATCGACTACGCCGCCGGCGTGTGTCTGGAGGGCTGGATGATCGGCGACGGCCGGAAGGAAGAGGAAAAGACGGACGATTCCGACGAGTACGAGCGCACCATGTTCATGGGAAAAGCGCCTGTCAACAGGAGGGGATAACATGGCCAATGTAATCGTAATTGACGTTGCCAGGTGCAGCGGCTGCCATAACTGCCAGCTGGCCTGCAAGGACGAACACTGCGAAAACGACTGGATGCCCTATACCAGGCCACAGCCCCTGACGGGGCAGTTCTGGTGCAAGGTCACGGACTATGTCCGGGGCACCGTGCCCAAGGTCAAGGTCCACTATATCGCCAGGCTCTGCGCCCACTGTGAAAACGCCCCCTGCAAGAGCGCATGTCCCGCCGGGGCCATCTACAGGCGGGAGGACAAGCTGGTGCTCATCGACCCGGAAAAGTGCGTGGGCTGCGGCGCCTGTGTGGAGGCATGCCCTTACGAGGCCATTTATTTCAACGAGGAGCAGGGCATCGCCCAGAAGTGCACGGGCTGCGCCCACCTGCTGGACAACGGCTATTCCATGCCCCGGTGTGTGGAAGCCTGCCCCACGGACGCCATGGTCTTCGGCGACGAAAACGACGAGAAGATCAAAGCCCTCCTTCAGGACAGCAAGCCCCTCAACCCGGAGCTGGGCATCGGGGAGCGGGTATTCTACCGGAATATCCCCGGCCAGTTCATCGGCGCCACCGTCTACGACCCCGTGGCCAAAGAGGTGGTCATCGGCGCGAAATGCCGCCTGACGGGCTGCGGCCTGGAGCGGGAGACGGTCACCAACAACTATGGCGACTTCTGGTTCAAGGATCTGCCGGTGGGCAGGTTCGACCTGGTCGTCACCGCCGAGGGCTATGAGGACCTCCGCTTTGACGCCGTTGACACCACGGACTGTGTGAACCTGGGGGACGTGCCCATGGAGCCGAAACGGTAAATGCCGCCGGGAGAGGCGTTTGTACAGAACGTACAAAAACAGACGGCAATTTTCAGCAACCAAACGGTGCAAAAATGGTTTATACTAAGCTCACATTCTCACGGAATGTGAGCTTAGTTTTTTGAGAGGAATGATTCTATGGAGACAACCGCATCCCTTCAGGACATCGCCCTGCAGGAGCAGGAGACCGGGAAAAAAGCCCGTCTGGACTACATAGACGTGGCAAAGGGGATCCTGATCCTGGCCGTGGTGCTGGCCCACGCCTGGTTTGCCAATATCAACATTCTGGGCCATATGGTGCCGTTTTCCATGCCGGCCTTTTTCTTCCTGTCCGGGTACACCTATAAGCCCGGCCGGGGCTACTTCAAAAACCTGGGCAAGCGCGTGGTGGGGCTGCTGCTGCCCTACGTGTTCTTCAGCACGGCATGCACCCTGCTGTATCCCGTGTACGTGAACCTGGCCAAGACCCCCGTCTGGCAGCAGACGGGCATGGGCCCCATCTGGGCGGCTGTGGCCAAGGCGGACGCCCTGAATATGCTCATGGCCACCCCCATGTGGTTCCTGGTGGCCCTGTTTACCGGCTCCATTCTCTTCTTCGCCATCGCCGACAGGACACGGGGCAGTTTGAAATGGACCGTCCTCTCCGCCGCCGTGCTGGTGGCGGCGGCTCTGGTCATCGACGTGCTGAAAAAGAACACCCTCTGGTGGTTTGTGGACCTGGCGCCCTATACCGCCGCCATGATGGTCATCGGCGCCTATTGCGGCAATAAGAAGGTGTTTTCCAAAATCACCCTCCGGGCCGTGCTCATCGGTCTGGTGTGTCTGGCCGTGGCGGAGATCGTGAACATTTACTTCCCCGGCTCCAACAAGACCAGCGTGGTCACCTATATCGAGCCCAAAACCTGGTACGGTGTGCTCACCGCCTTCGTCATCGCCGTGACGGGCACCTTCGGCACCCTGCTCGTGGCCCGACTGGTGGAGAAGATCCCCGTGGTGCGCCGGATCTTCATCTGGCTGGGACAGAACAGCATCTGGATCCTGTGCATCCACTACTGCGCCATCATGCTCATGGAGCTGTACCTTTACAATCACAAGGTCCTGTCCAACAGCATTATGGACGTGGTGGCGGTGGAGCTCTTCGGCTTCGGCAAGGTCACCGACAAGCCCAAGGACGTTGCGGTGAAGGTCGCCGTGGCGCTGGTGTCCATCGGACTGAGCGCCATCTATGCCCTGATCCACAAGAGCGTGAAAAAGGCGATCAAAAGCAGAAAAGCCGCCTGAAATCGGAAATAACGCCGCGGAGGTTTTCCTCCGCGGCGATTCTCTTTGCATCGGATGCTGAAACCCTGCCACGTTCTTGACAACAAAAGGCAAAAGGAATAGAATTGGCAAGGTATCAATGAAAACACGAGAGGGATTATTATGGGAAAAGAGAAAAAACGCTTTGGCGACCGGAAGGACGGACGTCTGATCCGGGAGCTTGACCCCATGCACTTCATCACCCCGCTTCTGTATCCCAACCGCTGCGACAACGAGGCGTACATCTCGGTCAACGTGGACCTGGAGAACATCAACCGCTACGTGGACAGGCTCAACGAGCAGGATCCGGAGTTCCGGTATACCATGTTCCACATCATCGTGGCCGCCATCATCAAGGTCCTTACCCTGCGGCCCAAGATGAACCGGTTTATCGCCAACAAGAACTTTTACCAGCGCAATGAGGTCTCCGCCTCCTTTGTGGTGAAAAAACGCTTTGATGACCACGCCGAGGAGGGGCTTGCCTTCATCCACGCCAAGCCGGAGAGCACCCTGTTTACCCTGATGGACGACCTCAAACGGCAGATCACCGCGGTCAAGAGCCAGGGCGCCGTTGACGCCTCCTCCGACGCCATGGACCTGTTCAACAAAATGCCCCGGTTCTTTTCCAAGTTCATCGTCTGGATCATTACCCGGCTGGACGTGCACGGATGGGTACCGAAATCCCTGATTGCCACGGACCCCTATTACAGCTCCGTGGTGCTGTCCAACCTGGGCTCCATCAAGCTCAAAAGCGGCTATCATCATCTGACCAACTGGGGCACCTGCTCGCTGTTCTGCATCATCGGCGAGAAGAAGATGACCCCTGTGTATGACGAGGACGGAAACGTCACCATGCGTCAGACCCTGGATCTGGGCCTGACCGTAGACGAGCGGCTGGCGGACGGCTACTACTATTCCAAATCCATCCGCCTGCTCAAACACCTGCTCCAGAACCCAGAGCTCCTGGAGCTGCCTGTATCGGAGGAGGTACAATATGAGTGAAGTAAAAACCCCGTGGATCAAAAACCTGGGAGACGTCCCGGCGCACCTGGAGTATTTCCAGGGGACCATGTACGAGGCGGTGGAGCGGATCGCCGATCAATATCCCAACTACGTCGCCTTTGACTTTATGGGCAAGTCCACCACCTACCGGCAGTTCATCACCCAGGTGCAGCAGTGCGCCAAATCCCTGAAGACCATCGGCGTCCGGGAGGGGGACGCGGTGACCATCGCCATGCCCAACTGCCCCCAGGCCATCACCATGTTCTACGCGGTGAATCTGGTGGGCGGCATCGCCAATATGATCCACCCCCTGTCCAGCGAAAACGAGATCCAGTTCTACATCAACCATTCCAAGAGCGTAACGGTCATCACCCTGGACCAGTTCTATAACAAGATCGAGGCCATCCGGAAGAACATCTGCGCGGTGAACATCATCATCGCCTCCATCCGGGACGCCCTGAGCAAGCCCGTCAAGGCCGGCTACATGGTCACCGAGGGCCGGAAGATCAAGAAGATCCCCGACGACGCCCCCGTGATCCGCTGGAAGAGCTTTATCCAGCTGGGCCGCGCCTGCTTCTGGGATTACAAGGTCCAGCGCAAGGCCGACGACCCCGCCGTGATCCTGTACTCCGGCGGCACCACCGGCAAGACCAAGGGCATCGTACTGACCAACTACAACTTCAACGCCCTGGGGGCCCAGATCGTGGCCACCAACCAGATGTTCCGGCCGGGAGACAAAATGCTCTCCGCCATGCCTCTGTTCCACGGCTTCGGCCTGGGCGTGTGCATCCACTCCATGCTGGCCAACGCGGGCCGCTGCATCCTGGTGCCCCGGTTCACGGCCCAGAGCTACGCCAAGCTCATCACCCGGTACAAGTGCAACTTCATCGCCGGCGTGCCCACCCTGTATGAGGCCCTGCTGCGCCTGTCTTCCATGAAAAACGCGGATCTGAGCTGTCTCAAGGGCGTGTTCTCCGGCGGCGACTCCCTGAGCGTGGAGCTGAAGAAGAAATTTGACAAATTCCTCTACGACCACAAGGCCGTTATCCAGATCCGGGAGGGTTACGGCACCACCGAGTGCGTCACCGCCTCCTGCCTGACCCCGCCCCACATGGCCAAAGAGGGCAGCATCGGTCTGCCCTTCCCCGACACCTTCTACAAGATCGTCAAGCCCGGCACCGACGAGGAGGTTCCCTACGGGGAGGAGGGCGAGATCGTGCTGTCCGGTCCCACGGTGATGAAGGAGTACATGGATCAGCCCGAGGAGACGGCGCAGACCCTCCGCAGACACGACGACGGCCTGACCTGGCTGTACACAGGGGATCTGGGCTATATGGACGAGGACGGCTTTATCTATTTCCGGGGCAGAAGCAAGCGGATGATCATCTCCTCCGGCTACAACATTTACCCCGCTCAGCTGGAGAACATCCTCGACGCCAACGAGCTGGTCCACATGAGCTGCGTCATCGGCGTGCCCGACTCCTATAAGATGCAGAAGGTCAAGGCCTTCGTCATGCTCAAGCCCGACGTTCCCGCCACCGACGAGACCAAGGAGCAGATCCTGGCCTACTGCCGGAAAAACATCGCCAAGTACGCCATGCCCTATGATATTGAGTTCCGGGAGGATATGCCCAAGACCCTGGTGGGCAAGGTGGCCTACCGGAAGCTGGAGGAAGAAGAGCTGGCCAAGATCGAGCGGGTCAAAGCCGCCAGAGAAATTGCCCTGGAGGACAAGTCCCAGGAAGAGAACAAGTAAACCAGCAGCCGCCGCGGAACCACCGCGGCGGCTTTTTGTCCTTCCGGTCCAAATTTCACTTGACAAGCGGCCCGGAAGCGATTACCATAGGATTTGCGCAGGGGCGCCGGGTTTTCCCGGCTGAGATGCCGCTAATGGAGGCGGCAGTACCCTTTAACCTGATCCGGATCATGCCGGCGTAGGAAGCGACAAATACTGCCTATCGTTTTTCCTACGGCCGTGCTGAGCGCAATCAGCACGGCTGTCGCTTTTTTGTCAGAAAAGCGGCGAACTCATGCCGCGAAAGCCGCGGAGAAAGGAAAAAACAAAATGACAAAGACAACCTCAAACGTAAGACTTCTGGCCGAGAGCGCCGTTATGATCGCCCTGGCGCTGGTGCTGAACATGATCGTGTTCTTCACCCTGCCCAACGGCGGCGAGGTGACGCTGTTTTCCATGCTGCCCATCCTGCTCATCGGCATCAAAAACGGGCCGAAATGGGGCTTCGGAACGGCTTTCGTCTATTCCGTGATCCAGCTTCTCCTGTCCCTTGCCAAGGTCATGGCCTGGGGGCTGTCTCCCACGGTGCTGATCATGTGCATGCTGTTTGATTATCTCATCGCCTATACCGTGCTGGGCGTTTCCGGCTTCTTCGGCGGCGGAGGCCGTCTCCGCGCCCTTCTGGGGGTGTGCCTGGGGATCGCTCTGCGGTTCGTGTGCCACTTCATCTCCGGTATCACCATCTGGGCTACCTGGGCCGACGGCTTTGCCTCCGTCATGCTGTACTCCCTGGGCTATAACGGCTCTTATATGCTGGCGGAGCTGGTGCTGACAGCCGTCGTCACGGCGTTGCTGCTGCAGATTCCCCAGATACGGAAGCTGCTGGATCTCCATGCGTAAGTGCATCATCGTCGGCGGCGGAGATTTCTCCGCCGCCCTGCTGCCGGCAAGAGAGCCGGGGGATCTGCTGATCGCCGCGGACAGCGGTTATGCCGCCCTGACGGACGCGGGGATCCTGCCGGATCTCTGCGTGGGGGACTTTGACTCGCTGGGAACGGTTCCGGCGGGGGACGGAGTGATTCGCCTTCCCGTGGTCAAGGACGACACGGATACGGGCTATGCCGTCAAGCTGGGGCTGGAGCGGGGATACCGGACGTTCATGCTGCTGGGGGTGCTGGGCGGCAGGCGCTTTTCCCACTCCCTGGCGGCGGTGCAGATGCTGTCCTATCTGGCGGCCCGTGGGGCAAGAGGGGAGATCCTGGACGAGCGCTGCCGGATCACCGTGCTCGGAGCGGGGGCGCTGGACTTTCCCGCCGGGTATGCCGGCGAGATCTCCGTTCTGGCCCTGTCCGACGAGGCGGTGGTCACGGAGACGGGGCTGTTTTATACCCTTGACCGGGCGGAGCTGACCAACACATTTCCCCTGGGGGTGAGCAATCACTTTACAGGCGCCCCGGCCCGCATCACCGTTCACGCGGGGACCGTGGCCGTGATCCTGGAACAGGCGTAAAGCGGAAAAAGGTTGACAAACCACCGGACGGTGGATTATAATACACCATAATTCCACGATCACAGACAGACGAGGATCGGGAGCAGTACGGCGCAAACAGGATCTCAGAGAGCGGATGGCCGGTGTAAATCCGCATTCTGCCCGCCGGAAGTCGCCCGTGAGTCCCGGCGGTGAAGTAGCGTCAGCCGTCGGCGCCCCGCCCCCGTTACGGGCTTTGAGTGCCGCGGTCCCGCCGCGGAATTCAGGTGGTACCGTGCGCTTTTCGCACCCTGAACGAGTTGGTTCAGGGTGCTTTATTTTTTACGGAAAGGAATGTTGGATATGAGAGAACTGCCGAAGGTTTACGATCCCCGGACAGTGGAGAAACGAATTTACGATATGTGGCTGGAGGGCGGTTACTTCAAGGGCGTCCGGGACCCGGAGAAAAAACCCTTCACCATCGTTATCCCGCCTCCCAACGTGACGGGACAGCTTCATCTTGGCCACGCCTTTGACGAGACGCTGCAGGACGTGCTGATCCGGGCAAAGCGGATGCAGGGCTACGCCGCCCTGTGGATCCCCGGCACGGACCACGCGGGCATTGCCACCCAGATCAAGGTGGAGGCGGAGCTCCGGAAGGAGGGGCTGACCCGCTACGACCTGGGCCGGGAGAAGTTTCTGGAGAAGGTCTGGCAGTGGAAAGAGAAGTACGGCGGCCGGATCATCGAACAGCTCAAGACTCTGGGCTGCTCCTGCGACTGGGACCGGCTGCGCTTCACCATGGACGAGGGCTGCTCCCGGGCTGTCCGGGAGGTGTTCGTGTCCCTGTACGAAAAGGGACTGATCTACAAGGGCAACCGGATCATCAACTGGTGCCCCCACTGCACCACCGCCCTGTCCGACGCGGAGGTGGAGCACGAGGAAAAGGGCGGCCACTTCTGGCACATCAAATATAAACTCAAGGACTCCGACGAATACCTCGTCATCGCCACCACCCGGCCCGAGACCATGCTGGGCGATACGGGCATCGCCGTCAACCCGGAGGACGAGCGCTACGCCCACCTGGTGGGCAAGACGGCGATCCTGCCGCTGGTGGGACGGGAGCTGCCCATCGTGGCCGATGAATACGTGGACAGGGAGTTCGGCACCGGCTGCGTGAAGATGACCCCCTGCCACGATCCCAACGACTACGAGGTGGGCCTGCGCCACAATCTGGAGCAGATCCTGGTGCTGGACGAGAACGCGAAGGTCATCAACGGCGGCAAGTACAACGGCATGGACCGGTACGAGGCCCGGAAGGCCATCGTGGCCGACCTGGAGGAGCAGGGGCTTCTGGTCAAGGTGGAGGAGCACAGCCACAACGTGGGCACCTGCTATCGCTGCGGCACCGTGGTGGAACCCATGACCAGCCCCCAGTGGTTTGTAAAGATGGCGCCTCTTGCGAAGGAGGCTCTGGAGGTGGTCAACGACGGCCGGATCCGCTTCGTGCCGGAACGCTTCGTCAAGACCTACAACAACTGGCTCAACAACGCCCACGACTGGTGCATCTCCCGTCAGCTCTGGTGGGGTCATCAGATCCCCGCCTGGTACTGCGACGACTGCGGCCACGTGACCGTGGCCCGGGAGGACCCCACCTGCTGCGAGCACTGCCACAGCGAGCATATCCACCGGGACGAGGACGTGCTGGACACCTGGTTCTCCTCCGCCCTGTGGCCCTTTGAGACCCTGGGCTGGCCGGAAAAGACGGAGGATCTGGCCTACTTCTATCCCACAAGCGTGCTGGTGACGGGTTACGATATCCTGTTTTTCTGGGTGGCCCGCATGATCCTCTCCGGCAACGAGCACATGAAGCAGGTGCCCTTCCGGACGGTGCTGTTCCACGGCCTGATCCGGGATTCCCAGGGCCGGAAGATGTCCAAATCCCTGGGCAACGGCGTGGATCCCATCGAGGTCATCGAGCAGTACGGCGCCGACGCTCTGCGCTTCAACATCATCACCGGCAACTCCCCCGGAAACGATATGCGCTACTATCCCGAGCGGTGCGAGGCCATGCGGAACTTTGCCAACAAGATCTGGAACGCCTCCCGTTTCGTGATGATGAATCTGACCATTGAGAAAAACGAGCTGCCGGACAAGCTGGAGCTGGAGGACCGGTGGATCCTGTCCAAGCTCAACAGCCTGATCCGGGAGGTGACGGAAAACCTGGACAAGTTCGAGCTGGGCATCGCCGCCTCCAAGATCTACGACTTCATCTGGGACAGCTACTGCGACTGGTACATCGAGCTGACCAAGCCCCGTCTGAATGGGGACGACGAGCAGGCCAGGACCGGGGCCCAGAAGGTGCTGCTGTACGTGCTCACGGAGACCCTCAAGCTCCTGCACCCCTTCATGCCCTTTATCACCGAGGAGATCTGGCAGGCGCTGCCCCACGAGGGGGAGGTCCTCATGACCCAGTCCTATCCTGTCTGCAGCGAGGCGCTTGCCTTCCCCGAGGACGAGGCCAGATTTGAGAGCATCATGTCCGCCATCAAGGCCATCCGCGCCCGCCGCAGTGAGATGAACGTGCCCCCCTCCCGGAAGGCACGGCTGATCATCGCAACGGCCCGGCCCGAGGTCTTTGAGACGGGTCGGGTGTACCTGTCCAAGCTGGCCTACGCCAGCGAGCTGGAGATCTCCCGGAACGCGCCGGAGGATCTGGACGGTCTGGTGGCTGTGGTCACCGACGGGGCCAAGCTGTATATGCCTCTGGCGGAGCTGGTGGATCTGGAGAAGGAGCGGGAGCGCATCCGCAAGGAGATCGAAAAGGCACAGGGAGACCTGGCCCGGGCCGAGAGCAAGCTGGCAAACGAGAAGTTTACCGCCAAGGCGCCGGAGAACGTGGTCAACGCCGAGCGGGAGAAGGCCGCCAAGGCCAAAGCCCTCATCGCCAACCTCACCGAGAGTCTGAAGACTCTGTAAAACGAGAAAAATCGCAGGCGCATATGCGCCTGCGATTTGTTTTTACCATAGGTCACGAAACGTCTCCGGCGTCAGCCGGTAGTCCACGCTGGAGCGGAGATTGCCCAGCTGATCGGTCCAGGAATTTTCGTTGATGCGGACCTGTTTGAACCCCAGAGACTCATACACGTGCCGGGCCCGCCTGTTCTCCGGCGTTGTATCCAGTACAACCGCGTCGATTCCACGCTTCCACAGAGCCCGGATGAGCATACACAGAGCCCGGCGTCCCAGACCGTGCCCCTGACAGTCCGGCAAACAGATTTTAATGTCGATCTGCGCCGTGTTCCCGTCTTGCAGCCGGTAGGCCATCTCCCCGATGGGGCGGCCCTGATATTCCAGCATCAGCCGCCGCCGGGTATCATCCCCGTCTTCGGCGAGACTGCGGGCCACAGCTTCCGCTGTCGTGCCCACTCCTCGCGGGAACCCGGCGTGGGCCATCACGGCGCCGTCGTTCCACCAGTCGGCAAGGATGGCGGCGTCTGCAGGCCCTGCGTTTCGCAGCACAAGGCCGTCCTGCTGCAGCGCCATCAGATCACGTAGTCCCCGGCGTCCCGGTCCTTGTTCATCAAATCGGCAATGGTAATGCCGTCCAGATACTCGTTGACCAGCCGGTCCAGCTCCTGCCACATGGACAGGGTCCGGCACTCCGACATCCGGGCGCAGGTGTTGCTGCTGCCCTCCAGACAGGCCACCGGCGCCAGAGAGCCCTCCGTCAGCCGGATGATGCTGCCCACGGTGTACGAGTCGGGGCTTTTCGTCATGCGGTAGCCGCCGCCCTTGCCCCGCAGACCGGACAGGACCCCCGCCTGCACCAGGGATTTGAGAATGCTCTCCAGATATTTTTCCGAAATCTCCTGGCGGTTGGCGATCTCCTTGAGAGGAATGTAGCCGTCCGTCTGGTGCTCCGCCAGGTCGATCATAACACGCAGGGCGTAGCGCCCCTTGGTGGATATTTTCATCGTACCGCCTCCAACGATCTGCTTTGGATCCTGATAAAGCTATTATACCACGGTTTTGGTAGGATTTCAATGCAATTTTCTGGACACCGCTCCGGAAAAATCGTATAATCACCTTGCACATGGCACACAGATCACAGAGAAAAGGGGGCGGACTCGTGGAGAACGGATCCTTATGGAAGCGCCTGAAAGAGGCGGATAAGCCCATCGTGCTCTACGGGATGGGAAACGGCGCCGACAAGGTGCTGGACCATATGGAAAAGCTGGCAATCTCCGCTGCGGGAGTTTTCGCAAGCGACGGCTTTGCCCGGCGCCAGATCTACCGGGGCTTTCCCGTGACCACCTACGGGGAAGCGAAGGCCCGTTTCGGCGCCATGATCGTGCTGGTGTGCTTCGGTTCCAGCCGCCCGGAGGTTTTGGAAAATATCCGGGCCATCGCCCGGGAGCAGGAGCTTTACGCCCCGGACGTGCCCGTGTACGGCGGGGGGATCTTTGACGAGGACTACCGGAACGCCCACCGGGAGGAGCTGGCGCGGGTGCGGCAGATGCTTGCCGACGAGCAGTCGGTGAAGACCTTTGACAGCGTCCTGGCGTATAAGCTTACGGGGAAGCCCGGGTATCTGACGGATTGCCAGACGATGCCGGAGGAGGCGTTTGCCAATATCCTGTGCCTGACGGAGCACGAGTCCTATCTGGACCTGGGGGCCTTTACAGGGGACACCGTTGCCGGGTTTTTGAAGGCCACGGGCGGGAAATACGACCGGATCATCGCCGTGGAGCCGGACCGAAAGAGCTTTGTCAGACTGATGAAAAACACGGCGGGACTGGAAAACTGCCGCCTGGTGAACTGCGGCGTGGGCAGCCGATACGAGACGGCGGCCTTTGCCGCCGGCGGGGGACGGAACGCCGCCCGGGCGGAGGAGGGGGAGCGGATCACCTTCGATACCGTGGACAATATCGTCCTGTCCCGGCCTGTGACCTATATCAAGATGGATGTGGAGGGACAGGAGGCCGCAGCCATCGCCGGAGCCGCCGGAACGATCCGCCGGTACAGGCCCAAGCTGCTGGTGTCGGCATACCACCGGAACGAGGACCTGTTTGCCCTGCCGCTTCAGGTGAAAGCCATCTGCCCGGACTACAGGGTCTATCTGCGGCACCATCCCTATATCCCCGCCTGGGACACCAATTATTATTTTGTGCCGACAGATCCTCTCCGGTCTTGTCAAACGCATCGGACCGTGGTATGATCAGTACGGTAAATCATAAAAGATACGGAGGCAGAACCATGTATATTACCTGTTTGGATCTGGAAGGGGTACTGGTGCCGGAGATCTGGATCGCCTTTGCCGAGGCCAGCGGCATCCCCGAACTCAAGCGCACCACCCGGGACGAGCCGGATTACGACAAGCTCATGCGCTGGCGCCTGGGCATCCTCAAGGAGCACGGCCTGGGCCTTCAGGAAATTCAGCAGACCATCGCCAAAATCGATCCCCTGCCCGGCGCCCGGGCATTTCTGGACCATCTGCGCTCCTTTACCCAGGTGATCATCATCAGCGACACCTTTGAGCAGTTTGCCACCCCCCTTATGGAAAAACTGGGCTGGCCGACCATCTTCTGCAATACCCTGGAGGTAGCGCCGGACGGGGAGATCACCGGGTTCAAAATGCGCATCGACAACTCCAAGTACAACACGGTCAGAGCCCTCCAGTCCGTGGGCTTTGAGACCATCGCCAGCGGCGACAGCTATAACGACCTGGGGATGATCCGGGCCAGCAAGGCGGGCTTTCTTTTCAAGAGCACGGACAAGATCAAGGCCGATAACCCGGATCTGCCCGCCTATGAGACTTACGACGAGCTCATGGCGGCCATCCGGCAGGCCATGGACTAAGCGGACGCGAAAAGTGTTGCCGTCTCTGCCGCTTCCGTGCCTGGGAGCGTAGCGTCGGCATGAGTTTGACAGTTGCCGGAAGGCAGCACCTTACGGGTGCTGCCTTTTCCTGTTTTCGGGGCCGAAACAAGCGGTTGAAAACACCGGAAAATTGGATTATAATATACAATAACGCAAAAATACCGAGATACTGGAGTGTAGCGACCATGAGCCTGAGAATCGGAATTGATATCGGAAGTACCACCGTCAAAACCACCGTGCTCTCCGAAACGGGAGAGCTGCTTTTTCACGCCTACGAGCGGCATTTTTCCATGGTGCGCCAGAAGGCGGCGGAGCAGCTTCGCTCCGCGGAGGAAATCCTGAGAGGCCAGCAGGTCCAGGCGGTGATCACGGGCTCTGCCGGACTGGGCGTGGCCAAGGCCTCTCACATCCGTTTCGTTCAGGAGGTGTATGCCACGGCTGCGGCCGTCCGGCAGTACATCCCAGACACGGACGCGGTCATCGAGCTGGGGGGCGAGGACGCCAAGATCATCTTCTTCGGCGGCAGCCTGGAGGAGCGGATGAACGGCTCCTGCGCCGGAGGCACCGGCGCCTTCATCGACCAGATGGCCCAGCTGCTGCGGGTGGACACGGCGGAGCTTGACCGCCTGTCCATGGGCTATGAAAAGATCTATCCCATCGCCTCCCGGTGCGGCGTATTCGCCAAGAGCGACATCCAGCCGATTCTGAATCAGGGCGGCCGCCACGAGGACATCGCCGCCTCCATCTTTCAGGCGGTGGTGGATCAGACCATCGCGGGTCTGACCCAGGGCCGGGAGCTCACGGGCAAGATCGTGTTTTTAGGCGGCCCGCTGACCTTCCTCAAGGGTCTGCGGCAGCGCTTTGTGGAGACGCTGAAGCTGGACGAGGAGCACGCCGTTTTCCCGGAAAACGCCGACTGCTTCGCCGCGCTGGGGGCGGCCCTGTGCAACGACGGCACGAGGACGTGCAGCTATGAACAGCTCCTGTCCCAGTTGGAAAACGCCGTGGACGCGGATACCCTGACGGACACCATGCCGCCTCTGTTCGCCTCCCGGGAGGCATACGACGCGTTTCTCGCCCGCCACGGAAAGGCCACGCCGGTGTCTGTGGACCCGGAGACTTACGCCGGCAAGGCGTACCTGGGCGTGGA
>ONVR01000231.1 GCA_900321335.1 uncultured Eubacteriales bacterium
ACTTTGGAAAAATTTCAAGAGCAAAGATATCAATTTGATAATACTGTTTATGTGACCATGTTTATGCAACTGTGTGTTGTGAATAAAACAGATAAAGAAATAGCTTATAGGATTGATAGCAGCTCCATTAATGATGAAATGGTTTCAATTTTTGCTGTTTCAACTGCAACAAAGCCTGGCAAGATTAATAGAAGTGATTGTTTAATAGGTAATGGCAACTTAAGCATAGATTCTATTGAACAAATTAAAAGTGTTGTTCTTGACTTGGAAGTTTACGACGCAGAAACATACGAAACGCTCGAAAGTATTAAGAATATTGAGATAAATATACACTAAATAACTGTATATTCCGCATGGTTGCCGAGTCAAAAGGGTTTTAGCGTCATGAAACCGGTGATGCAATAAAAGACAAATCTTTTCTCCATGTGCTATGCAGGAGCGGGTCGCCGATTGCTGCAGACGCCGGGGCGACCCTGTTTATATCTACGTCGAGCCGCTGTAACAGACATGCGCCCGGATTCCCTTGGGAATCCGGGCGCATGTCTGTACTTTTCACATGTTGAGACGGTTGCCGTGTAAACCGTTCATCCCTGTGCCTCGTCGAGCATTTTGAAGGACAGCAGCAGATACAGCCGCAGGGCCTCGTCCTCCAGATCCAGATGCACCAGGCTTTGAATCTTCTCCAGCCGGTATTCCAGCGTGGTCCGGTGGATGATCAGCGCTGCAGAGGCCCGGGGAATGCTGCGCTCGCACTGGAGATAACAGCGCAGCGTCCTGTAGTATTCCGTACCCTTTTCCCGGTCGTGATCCCGCAGAAACTGCAGAGCGGGGGAGGCGATCATATCCGTGGCGAACTGCTGGTTTGCCGAGCTGAGCATATAGGGCAGCGCGCAGTCCTCAAAGGTGAGGAACCAGCGGCTCTGCCGATAGCGGAACGCCTGCTCCAGAGCGTAGAGCGCCTGGGAAAAGGCGGTGGGCAGCTCATAGATCCCTGCAATGGGGAAGGAGGAGCCGCCGTACATGAGACTGTCCCGGAGGATGGGGGCAAATTTTGAGCGGATGGTGGGAAAGCTCATGGCGGAGCGGGTCAGGTTGACCACGGTGCAAAGCCGCTGCTCATAAAAAAAGCTGAAGGAGTTGGGCAGGGTGGTCTGGAGCTGGTTCTGCACGGAGGTCTCGCCGGTGATGGCGGGACGGGGGTCCTGGCTCTGCAGGACCGAGAGCACGTAGCGGTCGCTCTCTTTCCATCCCATGACGGACAGCAGCATCTGCATGTCTGTGTAATCCACGGCCTTGCCGGCTATGAGCGTTTTGAAGGTGTCTTCAAAGTCCCGGTAGTGGCGGTTGACGTTCTGCTCGTCCCGGCGGATGATCTGCAGGGCGTAGTCGGCCACCAGCTCCGCCAGACGGAACTGCCCCTTTGTCAGACAGGTGTGCAGCTCGTTGATCAGAAGCCTGCCCCGGTAGTGGTCTTCGTCCCAGATGTTCACGTACAGGGTGCGCAGGTTATAAGGGTACTGATCCGTGCCCCAGATGGCCGCCTCCCGCTTCTGCAGCGTAGCGATGTAGTCGTCGCTGAGCTTGAAATCCTCCACCAGCCACAGGGGAATGTAATGCCGGTCCGAGTGAGGGTTGTAATCCATGCCCATCATGCCGAAGACGTGGCAGGGCAGAGCGAGCACGGTAAAGCCGCTGTCGTGGATGTACATGGGGTTTTTCAGAAAATCGCACCCCACCCGGCACAGGTCGTCCAGATCGCCGCCGCCGCTGACGATCCGGTTCATCTCCGCCACAAAATCCAGGTAGCGCTGGAAAATGGTCATCAGGGTGTTGATGAGCTCCGGTTTGGGCTGGCCGGAGACGCAGATGTGGGGCGCCTTGCCGTGGATCTCACCGGAGACGATATAGGGCCGACTGTCCACGGGGAACCCGTTTGCCGTCTCGTCAAGAATGTAGAGAATATCGTCCTTGAGGACCGGCTGGCCCACGTAGATCTGAAAGCTGCGGAAGCCCGGTGCGTCGCTGCCGCAGACAAGGGTGAACTCCCAGTTCCGCTCGTCCAGCTCATCTGCGATCATCTGCAGATCCGGCAGCAGCTGCAGGTGGTTGGGGACGTAGTTTTGGATCATGGATTCTGACCTCCCGCATCGGTTTGTCATTGAGACGTTTTCTTTATTATATCCTTAGAAATGCGGAATTGGAAGAGGATTCCATAGATAAAAAGCGGAAAATATGAAGTAGAGATTTATTATAATTGACGAAAGATGGCCAGAGTGATAAATTGTATATGATCATATCATCTAAATAATAATTTAGAAATGTGGTCAATATGTGAAAATATGACGGAAAGCAATCTTATACATTCAAATTTTGTAATGTAGTCCTTAATTTTGCGAATTCCATGGTAAAGAGGGAAGGGGGAAAGCGTCAAAAAGGGTTGAAATTGCCGGACGTCCATATTTTTAAGGAAGAGAGATTTTAAGGAGGAAAAATACTTATGGATCAGAATGTATCCGAAACCAGAACCCAGAAAAAGGGCTTGAGCTTTGCGCTGAAGTACCTGTTCGGCGTCGGCGACGCCGGATTCGTTCTCATGAGTAACGTGGAGACCTTCTACTTCATGAGATTCCTGACGACCCTTGCAAACTTTACCGCTCCCGTTGCCGCGCTGATCAACTCGGTGTTCTCCATCATCGACGCGGCGCTGTCCTGGATCTACGGCGCGATTATCAACGGCGGCAAGGCCAAAAAGTGGGGCCGCTACCGCTCCTGGCTGGTGCTGACGCCCTGGATCGTACCGTTCATCTTTGCCTGCCAGTTTATCCGTTTCAGTGAGAACGTGACCCTTTCGGCCGTCATCATCGTTGTGGCCGCCGTTGTCTCACACTTTATCTGGAACCTGGGCTACGTTGCCAACTCCGCCATGGTAGCCGTTGTGGGCAAGACCCCTGATGAGAAGGCGATCCTGGCCTCCTCCCGTGCTACCTGGAACAACATCGGCTCTCTGGCCTTCTCTTACCTGGGCCTGCCCTTCGCGGCCGTCCTGGCCGGCATCGTCGGTGAGAAGAATCAGTTTGCCGCCGTTGCTTTCGTACTCGGCATCGTCATGGTGCTGACCTACTTTGCCCACTTCAAGATGACCGACGGCTACGAGGACATTGAGACCGAGCAGACCGTCAAGCTCACCAAGAAGAACAAGATGAAGTTCGGCGAGATGCTCAGAGCGCTCGTCCGGAACCCCCACCTGATCTGCCTGATCATTGCCGACCTTGCCAAGTGGTGCGTCAACTTTGTCGTTAAGGCCTCTGCCGCGTACTATTTCCTGGACGCCCTCAACGGCAACACCGCTATGCAGAAGATCTACGTTCTGACTTCCGCGCTGGGCGCCATGGTTGGCGCTTACCTGGTTCGTTATCTGGCCAAGAAGCTGTCCTCCAGAACGTCCATGATCATCTCTTACATCGGTATGGCAGTATTCCTGTTCCTGGTGTACCTGTTCTACGCGGTACCCACTGCCGTTATCATCTTCATCTCTCTGGCCTTTGTCTGCTACGGCATGGCGCTGGCCTCCGCCCCCGCTCTGTATGCTGACGCTGTGACCTACTCCACCTGGAAGGACGGCAAGGACGCCTCCGGCTGGATCATGGGTCTGCAGAACGTGCCTCTGAAGGTCGCCATCTTCCTGCGCGGCGTTATCATCGGCGCGGTGCTCACCAGCATCAACTACGACACCGAGGTCAAGGCGGCCGTTGCCGCGGGCGAGCAGCTTTCCGCTCACGTCCGTCAGGCGCTGACCATTCCCTTTGCCCTTGTGCCCGCTATCTTCTGCGCTGTCGGCGTGATCCTGCTGATCTGCGGCTTCCGTATCACCCGTGATAAGGTCCTCGAGTATCAGAAGGAGATCGACGCCAGAATGGCTGCCGAGGAGTAATCGGCAAAACTGCATATTACAGCACAGGCGGTTTGTCCGCCTGTGCTGTCAATCTTGCAAACAGTAATAGGGAGGTAATCACACATGCTCACGAAAAGACAGAATCTCATGGAGACCATGAAGGGCGGTCACCCCGACCGCTTCGTCAACCAGTACGAGGCTTTCGCCATCCTCATGGGCTCACCCTTCGGCAACCGCAACCCCAACCCCAAGTTGGGAGAGCACAACGTTGTCAACGCCTGGGGCGTTACCAAGTCCTGGCCCGTCGGCACCCCCGGCGCCTTCCCCGTACACACGGCGGACAAGATCGTCATCAAAGACATCGAAAACTGGCGCGACTACGTCAAGGTGCCCCGCGTCGTCTACGACGCCCAGGAGTGGGAGCCGTTCATCGAGGCTGCCGAGAAGGTGGACCGGAACGAGCAGTTTGTCACCCCGTTCTTTGCCCCCGGTGTGTTTGAGCAGTGCCATTATCTCATGGAGATCCAGAACTGCCTGATCGCCTTTTACGAAAATCCTGACGAGATGCACGAGCTGATCGACTGCATCACCCAGTTTGAGCTGGACTACGCCGCAGAGCTGTGCAAGTACATCAAGCCCGACGCCCTGTTCCATCACGACGACTGGGGCTCTCAGGTGTCCACGTTCCTGTCCCCGGATATGTTCCGGGAGTTCATCAAGCCCGCTTACATGAAGATCTACGGCTACTACAAGGACCACGGCGTGCAGGTCATCGTCCACCACTCCGACTCCTACGCCGCGACCCTGGTGCCCGATATGATCGACATGGGCATCGACATCTGGCAGGGTGTCATGAACACCAACAACATCCCCGAGCTGATCCGTCAGTACGGCGGTCAGATCACCTTTATGGGCGGCATCGACAGCGCCACTGTGGACTTCCCTCAGTGGACGGAGGAGATCGTGGCCGAGCAGGTCCGGAAGGCCTGCGAGTCCTGCGGCAAGCTCTACTTCATCCCCAACGCCTCCCAGGGCTTACCCATGAGCACCTATCCCGGTGTCTATGAGGCCCTGTCCCGGGAAATCGACAACATGAGCAAAGAGATGTTCTGATTTTTTTCCAGCAAGAAGGCGGACGCCTTGGGTGGGATCACCCTTGCGCCCGCCTTTTTGCTGCCAATTTTTCGGAAGTGCTTTCCTCTCCCGGGAAACTGTGGTATACTGATCTGGCCTTTTTCCCGAATTAACAACAAACGGAGTGCAAAACCATGCAGACAAGACCCATTTTGAAAAGCAAGCTGTACCTGTATCTGACGGAGTTCTTCTCCGGCGTGTCCGTCATGGCGGTGGAGCTGGGCGCCAGTCGGCTGCTGGCCCCGTATTTCAGCTCCTCCCAGATCGTGTGGACCATTATCATCGGCACCATCATGATCGCCATGGCCCTGGGCAACCTCTACGGCGGCCGGAGCGCAGACAAAAACCCGGACCCGGACCGGCTCTACCGCCGGATCATCATTGCCGCCGTCTGGATCGCGGTGATCCCCGTTCTGGGCAAATATATCATCCTGGGCATCTCGGGCCTGCTCATTGTCACCGTCAGCCACAACCTGCTGATCTGGGCAGCCTTTATCGCCTGCATGATCCTCTTTGTTTTTCCCCTGTTCCTGTTGGGCACCGTGACGCCAAGCCTTGCCAAGTTCACCGTGGACGATCTGGGGGACAGCGGCAAGATCGTGGGACGCCTGGGGGCTGCCAACACCATCGGCAGCATCATCGGCACCTTTTTGCCCACCTTTGTGACCATTCCCGCTGTGGGCACCGCCGTTACGTTCCTGCTGTTCTCCGGGGTGTTGCTGGTGCTGGCCCTGATCTATTTCATCAGCGCCGGGGCCAAACGCATCCTGTGCCTGGTGGGGGCGATCCTGTTTATCCTCTGCGCCCTGTTCGGCGCCTCAGATAGCTTTGCCTTCTGGGAGGAGGACCTGACCTACGAGGGGGAGTCCGTGTATAACTATCTCCAGGTCAAGGAGGACGACAGCCGGGTGATCCTGTCCACCAACGTCCTGTTCGGCGTGCAGTCCGTCAAGATGAAAACCGACGGCCTGACGGGCATGTACTACGACTACGCCATGGCGGCGCCTCTCATGTCCGGCTGCCTGGACCGGGAGCGGACCGACCTGCTGATCCTGGGCATGGGCACCGGCACCTACGCCACCCAGTGCGGCAAATACTTTACGGGCTTTTCCATGGAGGGAGTGGAGATCGACGACCGGATCACGGCCCTGGCGGGCAAATACTTCGACCTGTCCGAAGAGATCCCCGTCACGACCTATGACGGCCGGGCGTATCTGCAGGCCGCACAGGGGACCTACGACGTGATCATGGTCGACGCCTATCAGGACATCACCATTCCCTTCCAGATGTCCAGCACAGAGTTTTTCACCCTGGTCCGGGACCACCTCAATGAGGGCGGGGTCATGGTGGTCAATATGAATATGCGCTCTGAGGCGCCGGGCAATATCAACGAGTACCTGTCCGACACCATTGCCGGCATCTTCCCTTACGTCTACACGGTGGACGTGCCCGGCAACACCAACCGGGAACTGTTCGCCGCCACGGATCCCCAGGCCATCACCAGACTGCGGGAGAGCGCGGAGCGGATCGAACAGGAGGATCTGGGGCAGCTCATGCAGGCCGTTGGCCAGAGCCTTGTGCAATACGAGGGGGGAGACCGGATCCTCACCGACGACAAGGCACCGGTGGAGCTGCTGGGAATGAGCGCCATTGACGGCCTGATCACAGGGGAGGTCGGCTACTACCGGGAGCTGTTCAAACAGGAGGGGATCACTGGGATCCTGGACGAGTTCTCCTGAAACAAAACCGCGGCACGTGAAAACACGTGCCGCGGTCTTTCTATGCTGTTTTTATTCCTGGGGAGGATCCTTCTCCTCCGGGTTGGGCTTGCGCTCGGCCACGGCGTCAAACTTGCCGTCCCGGTCGCTGTCCACCAGAGCGGTGTCCAGTTCGCCGTCGCCCGTGGTGTCTGTGAGAACGGTGTCGATCTGACCGTCCCCGTCGGTGTCGATGCACACGGTGTCGGCCTTGCCGTCGCCCGTGGTGTCATAGGCCACGGCTCCGTCGTTTACAGCTGTGGGCTCATTGAATTTCTTTTCGCCGCAGCAGCATTCCTTTTCGTCGATCTCCGTGGTGCCCTCGCAGCAGTTCTTGCCGGAGACCTCGTCTTCAAAATCCTCCGCCACGGAGCGGAGCTCTTTTTTCATCTGCCCGTAGATCACGGCCGCAACAGCAGCGGCAGCGGCAACGGCAGCGCCGGCGCCCAGCAGAAGCGCACGGCCGAGAGTGGAATGAAACATGGTAATCAACCTCCGATAAAAGTATTAAAATAAAGCCTTACGCCCATTTTTCACAGGTTCCGTCCATGGTGTTGTAGTCGGCGTCCATCTCCTCCAGATAAAACGCCGCGTGAGTCAGGTCGCTGTCGGGACCGTACTTTTGCTTGAGGAAGGGACTCTGGGCAAACAGAGCCTCCTCCGTTTCCTTGCTCCAGTCAAACACGGCCCTGCCCCGGACCCGGACCCACTCGCCGCCCTTGCAGGCGCAGATCTCCACGTAGGGATTCTTCTCCGTCTCGGCATAGCTGCGTTTGTGTTTGCCCATGCCGAAATACAGTCTGTCGTTGAGCAGGAAGATGGCGCCGAAGGGGCGGACGCGGCCTTTGCCCTCGTCGCTGGTGGCGTAGAAGAATACGCCGCAGTCCTTGATGAAATTGTAAATTTTCTCGTTGGCAGTCAAGGAAATCACCTCATTTTTAGTTTTTCAAATTATAGCAACTTTTCCCGGCTTTTTCAATACCCGCCGGGGAAAAAGCGTCGACTGACTGTATTTTTTAAAAACTACCCTGCATCGTATTGACAAGCGCAAAAAACGTGCATATTATGAGATTAGAGGTAGACGCGGCCTGAAACCTCTTCGGAATGCGGCGAGGGGGAAGAAGCGCGAAAGCCTCGGTATACAAAGGAGCGGCAAGCTGTGCGTCGTCGGCGCGGCTTGCTGATTTTTATGGAGGGATAACATGACAAAAGCGTTTTTCAAAGCGGCCGGGATCCGCGCCCTGCGGACCGTCTGCCAGACGGCGGCGGCCACCATCGGCACGACGGCGCTGCTGCACCAGGTGGATTGGCTGGCAGTGGCGTCAGCGTCTGTGCTGGCGGGGATCCTGAGCCTGCTCAACAGCGTTGCGACCGGACTGCCGGAGGTGAAAAATGGCAACAGCAAGTGAGATCCTGTCTATCGCCCGTTCCCAGATCGGGTACACGGAGTACCCGCCGGACAGCAACAACACCAAGTACGGCGCGGCTTACGGGATGAACTACAATCCCTGGTGCATGATGTTTGTCTGGTGGTGCTTCCGGCAGGCTGGGGCCTCCGGCCTGTTTTACGGCGGCGGCAAGACGGCCTCCTGTCCCACCTTTGAGCGGTGGGCAAAGGCCCAACGCGGCAGATGGATCACCCGGTCCTTTGCGCCGGGAGATGTGGTCCTTTACGATTTTGACGGCGACGGGGCCGACCACTGCGGTATCGTGGAGTCGGCAACTGCCGCCACCGTGACGGCCATTGAGGGCAACACCTCGGCCAACGGCTCCCAGGACAACGGGGGCGCCGTGCTGCGCAAGACCAGATCGCTGGATCTTGTCGTCGGCGCGTACCGACCGGGATATCAGGCGGCGTCGGCGTCGCCGGGAACAGACAGCGAAAAGGGGGGAGTGTTTCGGGTGGCAACCCTGGAGATGATCAGCAAGGGCTCTCAGGGCGCCCAGGTCCGGGCCATGCAGACCCTTCTGATCGGCTACGGCTACAGCTGCGGCGTCTGGGGCGCCGACGGAGACTGCGGCAGCGGCACCGTGGCGGCGATCAGGAAATACCAGAAAGCTCATGACCTGACGGCAGACGGCATCTGCGGTCCGCTGACCTGGGCGTCCCTCTTGGGGGCGTAAAGAGCATTGCGCCCGGAGAGGATTCTCCGGGCGCAAAACAATTTGAAAAAAAGTTAAAATATTTCAAAATTAACTATTGCATTTTGAAAAATAGTGTGCTATTATAATCAGGCTTTGAGGCAAAGCCTATCCGGGTGTAGCGCAGATGGTAGCGCGCTTGAATGGGGTTCAAGAGGCCGCTGGTTCAAATCCAGTCACTCGGACCAAAGTTCGCCGCGGACCCAATCGTTCGCGGCGGCTTTGAAAAATCAATATGGGGGCGTAGCTCAGCTGGGAGAGCGCTTGAATGGCATTCAAGAGGTCAAGGGTTCGATCCCCTCCGTCTCCACCAAAGGAAAAATCCTGTCACTTTTGTGACGGGATTTTTCCTTTAGCTTCTTCCTTCTTCAGCATCCCGTGACAGGTATCTCGAAATGCATACTGCATCTTCCCTGCGGGAATTTGTTGCGATTCCGGGCCGGATCCGGTATACTGTAAAAAGAGGGCAGAAATCGCTGAAACCGAGGAGAACTATGTTTACTTTTTGTCAGAGACTGGTTGAGGGAATAATAGAGAAGAGAAAGAGTCAGTTTACTATGCTTGTTACCGCAGAGGGACAGACGGGGGTGCCCTGTCACTGTCCCACTACGGGGCGTATCGGAAACATCGACGTGAGCGGCAGGCCGTGCCTGCTGTCAAGAAGCGCCGATCCCAACCGCAAAACGGCATTTACGGTTGAGGCCATTTCCCTGGACAGGCCCGAAGATGAGCGGAAAACCTGGATCGGAATCAATCAGAACGCGGCGAACCGCTACGTAGAATACTTTCTGAAAAACGGGGACTTTGCCGATATGGTGGGCCAGGTGAGTGAGGTCCGCCGGGAGGTTTTTCTGGGAAAGTCCAAGCTGGATTTTCTGGTCGGAAACACCTATCTTGAGGTCAAAACACCTCTTCAGCATTTGCAGGTGGAGGTTCCTGCCTGGGTCAGAACAAAAAAAGTCACACCGTTTTCCGCGACGGGACGCATGACAAAGCATTTTGAAGAGCTTGGGGGCAGCCTGCGGGAGCATGAACGGGCAATCATGCTGGTGTGTTTTCTCTATGACAATCCCGGATTCAGGATCGTAGAGCGCAGTACAAACTACGAACAGGTCCGGGAACTGGTTGACCGCAATGTGACAAAGGGCGTAGAGACCTGGCAGGCCAACTTTGAGATAACACCTGCGGGGGTTGCACTGAAAAAATACTTTCCGATCCATATTGCGTGAGGGCTGTGAGATGATCATCGATTTCAAGGAAATAAACGAAGTGACGATTCCCGGGATGAACGACGGTACGGGAACCATGGCGGTGCGGATGTACCATGACGAACGCTATCGCATCGTGTTTACGACCCTTCATCCCGGCGGCAGCATTGGCCTGCACACGCAGACCAATGGGGATGACATGAATTACGTCATTTCCGGAAGCGGAAAAGCGTTCTGCGACGGCAAAGAGGAAATCCTACGGGCGGGGGTGATGCACATCTGTCCCAAGGGCTCGGCGCACAGCATCGTCAACACGGGCGAAGAAGATCTCGTTCTGCTGACGGTGGTTGCGGCGCGTGACGATTAGAACCTCGGCAGATCCGATACATTGCTGCTTTGTGCCGCGCTTTTCAAAAGAAGTGAAGATGTCGCTGAAAACCTGCCGCAGCTGCGGCAGGTTTTTCGTTCTGCGCATCCGCCTTCAGGATCCGTGACCCGCCGCAGGGCCATTCCGGGGAAGGAAAATCGTTCCAGACACCGATTCGACACCTTGCAGCAAAAAATATGAAAAATCAGGAATACTATGGACTTTGGAAAAAAACTGTGTTAGTATATTTTATGTTAACTGAAAAAACAAACTTCTTGGAAACGGAGAGATGAGAAGATGAAGTGTCCGTACTGCGGTAAAGAAGTATCTGATAAAGCCTCGTCCTGCGAGTTTTGCGGCAAGTCCTTTGACGTAAATTCCCTCGTGTCCGATCTGCTCAACGGCAGCGGCAAGAGCGACGCCGTCAACCTCTCGCCGGAGGTCACGGCGGGCGCCGCCGTGGCAGCGCAGGAGATCAAAAAGGAGGCGGGGAAGGCCAAGGCGGAGAAGGCCGTCAAGGAGCCGAAAAAGCCTGCCAAACGGGAAAAGGATTTCCAGGTCAATCAGGGGGCGGTAAAGCCCGCCGATCAGGATAAAAAATCCAAGGCCCCGGCGATCATCGCCGCCATTTGCCTGATTCTGGCGGCCGCGGCTGTTGTGGTTTTCGTCCTGCCGAAGCTGAAGGGTGATGCCAACCGGAACAAAACCCCTGAAACCGAGAGCCAGGATACCCAGCAGGTGGAGACGGTAACGCCGTCCACCGAGCCGGAAGACACCCAGACCACACCCACAGAGCCCGCTGAGCCCACCCAGACCCAGCAGCAGACCACCCCGGAAGAAACCCAGCCCGCCGAGCCAGCCGGTCAGGATTCGGAAACCAAACCGGCGGATACCCAGCAGGAAACGAAACCGGAACAGACCCAGGAACCGCAGACGTCACAGGACAACACAAACACGGCCACGGAGCAGGCGCCCACGACGGAGTCCACGGACACGTCCCAGACCCAGTCTACGGACCCGGATTCCTCCATGCTGTTTATGCTGCCCTTCAGCAACCGCTATTACTACAGCTACAGCGATATGACGGGCTTCAACGAATATCAGCTCAACGTGGCGGAAAATGAGATCTACGCCCGTCACGGCATGATCTTCTCTGATCAGAGCCTGATCAATTACTTCTCCGCCTGCCCCTGGTATTCCGGGACTGTCTCCGCCGGGAGCTTTGACTACTCCGTGCTCAACGATTACGAGCGGTCCAATCTGGCCCTCATCGAGCAGCGGCAGATCGACCTGGGCTATAAGGCCGGGACCCCCAGTTCCTCCGGCAGCTCTGACAGCTCCTCCGACAGCAGCGCCACGGAGAGCCCGGATTCCTCCATGCTCTTCATGCTGCCCTACAGCAACTCCTATTACTACAAGTACGATGATCTGCTCGGCTTTAACGAGTACCAGCTCATGATCGCCCGCAACGAGATCTACGCCCGCCACGGCTGGATCTTCAGCGACGAGACGCTGCGCAAGTACTTCGAGTCCATGCCCTGGTACACGGGCACCACTCCGGGAGCGTCCTTTGACTACTCCGTTATGAATGACTATGAGATCGCCAACGTGAAGCTCATCGTCCAGCGGGAAAATGATATCGGATAAAGAGAATCAAAACACAGCGCCTGAAAAGGCGCTGTGTTTTTGTATAAACAGCGAAAATTCCGGGTATCGTTCTCTTAAAGGAGGTATTCAGATGAAAAAACGAAAAGCGGGCAGACTGACCGGCGCCCTGGCTGCCGGGATGCGGCACGTGAGCCCGGCTCTGAGTGTGCGGATCGACAGCAATGGTCAGATTGTAGAGGCATGGGACGGAGAACCGGAACCGCCTCAAAGGGGTGTACAGCAGACGCCCGGCGGGTAAAAAAGACCCCTGTGCAGTTTCTCTGCACAGGGGTCGGCCTGTTTTCCACAGATTCAGCTGAGCTTCAGATCCCCTTCCCGGATCCAGCCGATCCGGCGCAGGATCAGCCCGAACAGCCAGGACAGAACGCCCGGCAGGATAAAGCAGATCAGGATCAGACCCAGCCAGTCGACGCCTGTGGGGGAGATGGGGGCCGCGCCCATGCTCAGCGCCTGTTCCGAGGGGCTGAACCAGCCGGTGATCACACCGATCTGGCCCACCAGACCGCAGGTGCCCATGCCGGAGGAGACAGGAGCGCCGTTCATCTGCATTTTGAACACACAGGTGGCGATGGGCCCCGTGATGGCGGAGGCCAGGATGGGCGGGATCCAGATGCGGGGATTCTTTACGATGTTGCCCATCTGGAGCATGGAGGTACCGATTCCCTGTGACACCAGACCGCCCCAGCGGTTTTCCCGGAAAGAAAGGATGGCAAAGCCAACCATCTGGGCGCAGCAGCCGGCAACGGCGGCGCCCCCGGCAAGTCCCGTCAGCCCGAAGGCCGCGCAGATCGCCGCCGAGGAGATGGGGAGCGTAAGGGCGACGCCCACCAGCACGGAGACAAGAATGCCCATGAGGAAGGGACGCAGGTTGGTTGCCCACATGATCAGATTGCCCACATAACTGGCGGCTCTGCCGATGGGCGGCGCGATGAGAATGGACAGGCTCACGCCCACCAGAATGGTCACCAGCGGCGTTACGAGAATGTCCACACGGGTCTCCTTGGAAACGGCCTTGCCGAACTCACAGGCTATGATGGCCACAACCAGAACGGCCAGAGGACCGCCTGCGCCGCCCTCGGCGTTGGCGGACCAACCCACCACGGACAGGGAGAACAGCACCAGGGGATCGGCCTTCAGGGCGTAGCCGATGGCAATAGCCATGGCCGGTCCGGCCATCTCCGAGGCGTACTGGCCGACACGGACGAGAAAATCGATCCCGGCCTGCTGGCCGATGGTTTTGATGATGGTGCCGATGAGCAGGGAGCAGAAAAGTCCCTGCGCCATGGCCCCCAGGGCGTCCACGCCGTAGCGCCTGCCGGAGATCACGATGTTTTTCCGTTTGAGAAATTCTTTGAACTTCATACACATCACCCGTTTCATAAAATGAGTGCATAGGCTTGACAGGTGTCAAGACAGCTATGCACTCATTATACTGCTTCTCAATCGAATGTCAAGGAAAACCGTCAGTCGTTTTTGGTGTAGAGAAAACCGGCCTGTTCCAGCTGGCGCAGGACCCGGTCGTAGGAGGCCAGATCGGGACAGCTCAACGTGTGAATATGGATTCCGCCGGTGAGACTGGACAGGGGAGGGGCCTGCTTGCCTGCCACGTCACAGACGAATTTTTCCACATCGGAGCGGGTGGACAGGAGCAGCCGACCGGAGAGCTGACCGTAAATGGGGTGATCCACCACCACGTCCAGCACCTGACAGCCGTTGTCCACCATGATGTTCAGCTCTTTTTCCATGTCCTCGCCCCGGTGCAGGCAAACCACGGTTTTGATCAGACCCGCGGAGGGGCGCTCCATCAGATACCCCCGGGGTGTGGAGAGAATGTTCTCGCCCCCTGCCCGGAGCAGAGAGATGTCGCCCACGATGATCTGGCGGCTGACAGACAGCTTCTCCGCCAGCACCGCGGCGCTGACGGGCCCGCTGGCGGCGGACAGAAGCTTCAGGATCTCACCGCGGCGCTTTTCGCCGCTGATTCCGGCTTTCATCAGCGCGTCTCGCGGGTAAGCAGCTCCTGCTTGATATCCCAGAGCTTCTGGCTCAGATCCACGTAGTAGGTCTGGGGATTCTCAAAGCGCTTGATCTCGTCCCACAGGGTGTCCACCTGCTGGGTGCAGTAGGCCTGGATCTCCGGCAGAGCGGGCTTGTCATAGACCAGCTTGCCATCCTTGAAGATGGGCACCAGCAGTTCTTTGGCGGTGTAGTTGTACACGGTCTTCCGCTTCCAGGTGGCCTCGGGGTCGAAGATGGTGATGTCCTGGGAGTCGTCCACCGTCTCGTCCCGGAGACAGATGTAATCGGCCAGGGCTTTGCCCGTGTCGTTGGCAAAGAAGCGATAGACCTTTTTGAAGTGGGGGTTGGTGATCTTGGAGACGTTTTCGCTGATCTTGATTTTGGGGACCACGTTGCCGTCCTTATCCTCCACGGCGGCCAGCTTGTACACGCCGCCGAAGACGGGCTCGGACTTGGCGGTGATCATGCGCTCACCCACGCCGAAGGTGTCGATGCAGGCGCCCTGGCTGAGCAGGTCGCTGATGATGTACTCGTCCAGGGAGTTGCTCACGGTGATCTTGCAGTCCGTCCAGCCGGCGGCGTCGAGCATCTTCCGGGCCTCTCTTGTCAGATAGGTCAGGTCGCCGGAGTCCAGCCGGATCCCGCACTTGGTGATGCCCATGGGCTTGAGCACGTCGTTAAAGGCACGGATGGCGTCGGGAATGCCGCTTTTCAGGGTGTTGTAGGTGTCCACCAGCAAAGTGGCGTTGGTGGGATAGATCTGGCAGTAGGTCTTAAAGGCCTCATACTGGCTGTCAAACATCTGGACCCAGGCATGAGCCATGGTGCCACCGGCCACAACGCCGTACTGCTGATCCGTCAGGGTGCAGGCGGTACCGGCACAGCCGCCGATATAGGCCGCTCTGGCGCCGAGCACGGCGCCATCCACGCCCTGGGCGCGGCGGGAGCCGAATTCCAGAACGGTCCGGCCTTTGGCGGCCCGGACCACCCGGTTGGCCTTGGTGGCGATCAGGCTCTGATGATTCAGGGACAGCAGCACGAAGGTCTCGATCAGCTGCGCCTGGATAGCGGGGGCCCGGACCGTCATGATGGGTTCCTTGGGGAAGATAGGCGTGCCCTCGGGCACGGCGTAGATGTCGCCGGTGAAGCGAAAATCCCGGAGATAAGCGAGGAATTCCTCGTCAAAAATGCCCCGGCCCCGGAGGTAGGCGATATCCTCGTCGCTGAAATGGAGGTTTTCGATGTAGTCGATCACCTGCTCCAGACCGGCGGCGATGGCAAAGCCGCCCTTATCCGGTACGTTCCGGAAAAACACGTCGAAGATGGTGATCCGGTCTTTATACTCGCTCTGGAAATACCCGTTGCCCATGGTCAGCTCGTAAAAGTCACAGAGCATGGTGTAGTTGCGTTCTGCGTTGGTCATGGTGACATACCTTCTTTGCGTAAAAGATCGCTGCTGACAGCGTGAAAGATTAATCATCATTATACCAAAGCACGGGAGAATAATCAATCCAAATATTTTTTGGAGATTGCCATTGTGCTCAGCGCGGTAAAGTGGTAAAATAAAATATCTGTAAACAAAAACGCACGCAACCAACTGCAAAAGAAAAGACACCGGAGGGGATAATATGATCAATGAAAACATCAGCATCGTCGAGCAGAAGGACCCCAAGATCGCGCGGGTACTGGCCCTGGAGCTCAAGCGCCAGCAGAACAACCTGGAGCTGATCGCCTCGGAAAACCTGGTCAGCCCGGAGGTAATGGCAACCATGGGCAGCGTTCTGACCAACAAATACGCCGAGGGCTATCCCGGCAAGCGCTACTACGGCGGCTGTGAGTACGTGGATATGGCCGAGCGGATCTGCATCGACCGGGCCAAGGAGATCTTCGGGGCCAAGTTTGCAAACGTTCAGGCCCACAGCGGCTCTCAGGCCAACTTCTGTGTATACCTGGCCCTGTGCAAGCCCGGTGACACGGTCATGGGCATGGATCTGAAGATGGGCGGCCACCTGACCCACGGCAGCAAGGCCAGCTTCTCCGGCAAGATGTACAACTCCGTTTTCTACGGCGTAGACCCGGAGACGGGGCTGATCGACTATGAGCAGGTCCGTCAGATGGCCCTGGAGCACAAGCCGAGAATGATCATCGCCGGCGCCTCCGCCTATCCCCGGATTATCGACTTCAAGAAGTTCTCCGAGATCGCCAAGGAGGTGGGCGCTTACCTGATGGTGGATATGGCCCACATCGCCGGCCTCGTGGCGGCGGGGGAGCATCCCAATCCCGTGCCCTACGCCGACGTGGTGACCACCACGACCCATAAGACCATGCGCGGGCCTCGTGGCGGCATTATCCTGACCAATGACGAGCAGATTGCCAAAAAGATCGACAGCGCCATGTTCCCGGGCACCCAGGGTGGGCCGTTGATGCACATCATCGCCGCCAAGGCCGTGGCCATGGGGGAGGCGCTGCGCCCCGAGTTCAAGAAATACCAGGCCCAGATCGTGAAAAACGCCAAGGTCCTTGCCGAGACTTTGATGGAGGGCGGCGTGGATCTGGTCTCCGGCGGCACGGACAACCACCTGATGCTCATGGATCTGCGGAAGCTGAACATGAGCGGCCAGGAGCTGGAGGACCGGCTGGACCGGGTGCACATCACCGTCAACAAGAACACCGTCCCCGGCGACACCCGCCCCGCCTCCGAGACCTCCGGCGTCCGGCTTGGCACCCCCGCCGTGACTACCCGCGGCTTTAAGGAGAAGGAGATGAAGATCGTGGGCGATCTGATTCTCAAGGCCATCTTTGATTTTGATATGAGCCGCGGCGAGATCCTCTCCACCGTCGATGAGCTCTGCACCGAGTTCCCGCTGTATTGATTGGATGAAAAATCCGGAAAGGTTTTCTAATGAAAAGTTGTGAAAAATGCGGCATGATCTATGATGAGATCACAGGCGGCTGTCCCAACTGTGCCCGGCTGGACAGCCAGAGCAGTTTTGGCGGCACCTCCTGGCCTCTGCTCAAAACGTGGTTTTCTTCGCCGCTGACCCTGACCCTGGCGATCCTTGTCACCGTCGTTGCCGTGCTCAGCGCCATCGGCGGCGGTATCCCGCTGTTTCAGGTGCTCATCGCCATCGGACTGTGGATCGCCTATGCCGCGGCAAAAGCGTCCGACACGCGGATGTCTCCCACGGGTCTGAAGATGATCAGCGGCACCCTGAAGGCTGTGAAGATCATCCTCTGGGTGGCCGTCGGCCTGTGCGCCGTTTCGGCTGTGGTTATACTGGCATCTGCATCGTCCATTCCCGCCATTTCCGCGTATGACCTGTTTAACAGCCCCTACTTTTCCGTTGTACCGGAGGAGTATGCGTATTTGATCTACAACTTGCTGTCCGTCGTCACCGTTTCAGCCATGTTTACGGTGCTGGGACTGATTGTGCTGGCGATTGCCGTGGTGTTGGCGCTGTTCAACGTCTTTTTCTACCGCAACGCCCACAAGCTGGCAAAGTCCGTCAGCGTCAGCTGTGAGACGGGGCTGTTGCGCCTTGCCAAACACTCCACGGTAAAGGCCTGGATGATCGTCTTCGCCGTGATCCAGTTTCTGACGGGCGCCTCGGGAATCGTCAATTCCGACGGCATCACCGTGATCCAGTGGCTCTGCACCATCGCGCTGTATGTCATCGGCTTTATCTGGATGCGCAAGTATCTCGATCCCATTGCGGCGGGAGGGGCCCCGGCGCAGCCTGCAGCGGAGCAGGGGCCTGTGTACAATCCACCTGCGGCGGAGCAGCCGGCCGCGCCCCAGAACCCGCCGGAGGCCTTCGGGCAGGTACATACGCCCTTTGAGGCGGCGGGCCTGCAGCTGGGGGACGTGGCCGACCAGGCCGCGGAGCAGTTTACCGCCCCTGCAGAGCAGACTCCCGATACGATTCCGGATGCCCTTGACGCCCTCGACCAGGTGAAAGACGTGCTTGCGGACGACGGGGAGTCCGCCCCGGCGGAAGCCGCCGACGACAGCGAGCCGGAAGATCCGTAAAACATTTGAAAAAAAACGCCGTGCGCCTGCGCGGCGTTTTTTCTGTATCCCGGGCTCCTGAAATCCTTTATTAATAAAGTGTTTACAAAAGACCGTTGCTATTTTTCGCCTTGTGCGGTATAATATAATTCCGAAAATTGGGCAGTTATGCCCGTGGGCAAGGAGATGATCATTTTATGGCAAGTATTATTGACAAACTGCAGTCCATGAACGTTCTGCAATATGTCAGCAATGTTGTCTCCACCATGGTCATATGGGATTATATCGATATTCTCGTCATCACCTACGTGATCTACAAGGTCATTACCTTTATGCGCAAGTCAAGCTCCGCGGCCACCGTCAAGGGAATCATCTTCCTGGTCGTGGTGCTTTGGCTTTCCAATCTGCTGAACCTGAACATGGTCAACTATCTTCTGGGGAAGACCATGGACTGGGGCATCATCGCGCTGATCATCATATTCCACCCCGAGCTTCGCAAATTCCTGAGCAATTTCGGCAACAACAGGCTGCTGTCCACCATGTTCGGCAAGCAGGTCAGCCAGGAGCAGATGGAAAAAGCCATCAACAACGTGATCCTGGCCTGCGAGGGCATGTCTGAGGCCAAGACCGGCGCGCTGATCGTCTTTGAGCGGTACACCATGCTGGACGATTACTGCCGTCACGGTACGGAGATCGACGCCAACATCACGCCGGAGCTGATCAAAAACATTTTCTTCCACAATTCGCCGCTGCATGACGGCGCCATGATCATCCGCAACGGGCGGATCGTGGCGGCGGGGTGCATGCTTCCCATGTCCTCCAATCCCAATATCAGCAAGGATCTGGGCATGCGCCACCGGGCCGGTATCGGCATGAGCGAGCAGACGGACGCCGTGGTGGTCATCGTCTCAGAGGAGACGGGGGCAATCTCCGTGGCCATTGATGGCATGCTCAAGCGGAAGATGGACGCGGATACGGCGGCAAAGCTCCTGCGGGTGGAACTGCTGCCCGATACGGAGAAAAAGTCCATCCGCACGAAAGTGAAAGACAGACTGAGGGTAAACAAAAATGGGGAATAAGCAGGAGAAACGATTTACGGGACAAAAGCTGCTTTACATGCTCTTTGCCCTTCTCACAGCCATTGTGCTTTGGCTGTATGTGTCCATCGCGGATATGCCGGATATCACCCGGACCGTCAGCGGCATTAAAGTTGAGACCATCGGCGCCGAGACCCTTACCGAGCGCAATCTTGTGGCCACAAAGCTCAGCCGGGAGACCGTGTCCATCACCTTCAAGGGGTCACGGGAGCAGATCTACGAGCTGGACAACACCAACGTCAAGGTGGTCATCGACCTGTCCAACATCACCACCAGCGGCCAGCAGGGTATCCGCGCCTATCCGGAGTATGACCAGAAGCTCAAGACCTCCTCTCTGAGTGTGGTGAGCATATCCTCGGACTACATCGAGGTCACCGTTGAAAACGTGGTGCCCAAAAACGTGGTCGTCCGGGGCGTGAACGAGGGCAGCGTGGCGGACGGCTACATCGCCAACCGCATGACGGTTGCGCCGGAAACCATTGACATCGTCGGCCCGGAGTCCGTGATCAAGCAGGTGGCCTATGCCCAGGCCGTATTCAGCGAGACGAATCTGACGGGCTCCACCAGTGTGGATACCCCGGTGGTCCTGATGGATACCAACGACGAGCCGGTGAGTATGGACAACATCACCCTGAGCAGTGAGACCGTTACCCTGTCCATGCAGGTCAATATGCTCAAGAACATCCCCCTTACCGTCAATTTCGTCTACGGAGCGGGAACAACAGCGGACAACAACACCGTCTCGTATAAGATCGAGCCCGCGTCGGTGGAACTCAGCGGCGACACGGCTGTTCTGCAGGAGCTGGAGTCCATCGTCACGACGACCGTGGATCTGAATCAGTTTGAATCCACCACGGAACTGACCGTTCCCATCATGATCCCCAACGATTGCGAGAACCTGACCGGCACCGCGGAGGCGACCATCACCGTGGAGATTTCCAACCTGGAGACGGCCAAGCTCTCGGTGAAAAACATCAGCATCACAAACGACGACACCTCTCTGAGCACCGAGGTGATCACCCAGAGCCTTGACGTCACCCTTCGGGGCACCGCGGAGGACCTGGCCAAGGTCACCGCGGACAACGTGCGCATCGTGGCCGATCTGACCGACGTGAAGAGCACCATCGGCACCCACGCCGTTCCCGCCAAGATTAACGTGGACGGAGTCAGCGGCGTCGGCGCCATCGGCAACAACACCGTCACCGTGCGTATTGCGGAAAAGAGCGCCGCCACAGCGGATACCGCTGACGAGACGGCCGACGGAACGTAAGATGTTCGGGTACATACGTCCGGCCTATCCGGAGCTGAAGCTTCGGGAATACGAGGCGTACCGGGCCTGTTACTGCGGCCTTTGCCGCGCTTTGGGCAGTCGGTACGGTCTGGCGGCCAGGATGATCCTCAACTACGATTTTGTCCTTCTGGTGATGCTCTTGTGGCAGCCTGACGAGCCGGTGCGTTTTGCAAACGCCCGATGTCCCGTCAAGCTCTGCCGGAAGCGGCCCTATTGCCGCAGCTGCGCCGCCATGGAGAAAAGCGCCGCCATGAGTGTGATCCTGGCCTACCACAAGCTTCGGGACGACGTGCGGGACGGCGGCCTCTGGAAGCGCCTGGGCGCCCGTGCCGCTTCCCGTCTGCTCCGGCGGGCCTACCGGAAGGCGGCGGGGGAGGAGCCGGACTTTGACCGCCGGGTGCGGCAGAGCCTGGACGCCCTTACCGCCCTGGAGACGGCGGGGGAGACCTCCCTGGACAGGACGGCGGATACCTTTGCCGGCCTGCTGTCGGCTGCCGCTGCTGACCAGACCCCGGACAGCCGGCGCCGCGCCATGGAGCAGACCCTGTATCACGTGGGACGCTTTATCTACATCCTGGATGCCTGGGACGATCTGACGGAGGATCTGGCCGGGGGTGGGTACAATCCCGTGGCCGCCCGGTACGGACTGACCCGTCCGCCCCTGCCGGAAACGGCGGCGGGCGAGCTGGAAACGACGCTGACCCACTCACGAAACCTTGCCGGGGCCGCCTTTGAGCTGCTGCCGGACAACCCGTGGACGGGAACGGTGCGGAATATCATCGCCTGGGGCATGCCCGCGATCTGCGGCGAGGTGCGCTCCGGCCGTTACAAAAAATCAAAAAACAGACGAGGGAACAAGAGCCAATGACAAATCCTTACAGCGTGCTTGGGGTATCTCCCAGCGCCACGGACGACGAGATCAAAAAAGCCTATCGGGAGCTTGCCCGGAAATACCACCCGGACAACTATCACGACAATCCCCTGGCGGATCTGGCGTCGGAAAAAATGAAAGAGATCAACGAGGCCTATGACGAGATCACCCGTCAGCGCGCCGACGGCGGGTCTGCCGGAGCCGGCAGTACGGGCTACGGCGGCTACAGCGGCGGCTACGGTTCCGGCGCCGGTACGACGCCGGAACTCCAGCGGGTGCGCGCCGCCATCAACGCGGGCAATCTGGATCTGGCCGAGCAGCTGCTCAACAGCCAGTCCACCCGCAGCGCGGAGTGGTACTTTCTCATGGGCAGCGTCTATTATCGCCGGGGCTGGCTGGACGAGGCCAGACGGTACTTCCAGTCCGCCGCGCAGATGGACCCCGCCAACGGGGAGTATGCCCAGGCCCTGTCCATGATGAACAGCGCCGGCCGGGCCTACCGGCCCTACGGCACCACGGATATGACCAGCGGCGGCTGTGATATGTGCGACGTCTGCTCCGCGCTTATGTGCATGAACATGTGCTGTAACTGCAGGTGAGCCATGACCCGCCGAACAAAGTCGCTTACCGTAACCGCCGTTGCCGCCGCTTTGAGCGTCGTGCTTCTGTATCTGGGCAGTCTGTTTCCCACGGGACAGGCCGGGTTTGCCGCGGTCGCCTGTCTGCTGGGCATTGCCGTGGTCATCGCCTGCGGCCTGGGGTGGGGCGTCCTGCATTACGTGGCGGCAGGGGCGCTGGCCCTTCTGCTGCTGCCGGACAAGACCGTCGCCCTGCTCTACGCGGTTTTCTTCGGGTACTATCCGGTGATCAAAAGCCTTGCCGAAAGGTGCCATGGCCGCCCGTTGGAGTGGGGGATCAAGCTGGCCGTGTTCAATGCCGCACTGACGGTGCTTCTTTTTGCGCTTCGGGCCGCATTTCTGCCGGAGCGGGCCGCGGACCTTCCCACAGCGGCGGTCTATCTCCTTTTGAACGTTGTTTTTGTTGTCTTCGATATTGGGCTTTCCCGCCTGATCGTCTTTTATGAAAACCGTATCGCAAAGTATTTGAAAAAGAGGTAATTTCGTATGATCAAAAGCATGACCGGATACGGCAGCGCCTCCGGCACCTCCGATAAGCTGGGGATCAAAATCGAGCTTCGCAGCGTGAACAACCGCTACCTGGACTGCAGCATCCGGATCCCGCGGGTCTACACGGCACTGGAGGACGGCATGAAGGCGCTGATCCAGAAAACCGTCACCCGTGGCAAAGTGGACGTCTACGTGACCCTGGACGCCTCCCGGGCGGACGACACGGTGATCTCCGTCAACAAGCCCCTGGCTCAGGCCTATGTCGACGCTATCGGGGAGCTTGCCCAGTTCATTGAGATGAAAAACGATCTGACCGCTTACGCCCTGTCCCGCCTGCCCGACGTGCTGACAGTGGAGAAAAAGCAGGCCGACACGGATCAGCTTGCCCGGGACGTCAACGGGATCCTCGCCGAGGCCCTTGCGGACTACGACCGGATGCGCGCCGCGGAAGGGGAGAAGATGCACGACGATATCAGCGCCCGGCTGGACAGCATCGAGGGCTTTGTCAGTCAGGTGGAGCAGCGCTCCCCCCAGACCGTCCGGGAGTACCGGGAGCGGCTGCTGGCGAAGATGCGGGACGTGCTGGGCAACAGCAGCCTGGACGAGAACCGGATCCTGCTGGAGGCCGCCATCTACGCCGACAAGGTCGCCGTGGATGAGGAGACCGTCCGCCTGCGCAGTCACATCAGCCAGATGCGGACCATGATTGAATCCTGCGAGCCCATCGGCAGAAAGCTGGACTTTCTGGTGCAGGAGATGAACCGGGAGGCCAACACCATCGGCTCCAAGTGTACCGATCTTGCCATCACCGGGATCGTGGTGGAGATCAAGGGCGAGATCGAAAAGATCCGCGAGCAGATCCAGAACGTGGAATGAGAGGGGACGGAAGATGAAGCTCATCAACATCGGGTTCGGCAACATGGTGGCCGCCGGCAGGATCGTCGCCGTGGTCGCCCCGGACTCCGCGCCCATCAAGCGTCTGATCTCCGACTCCCGGGACAAGGACTCGCTCATCGACGCCACTTACGGCAGAAGGACCCGGGCCGTGATCGTCACGGACTGCGGCTTCGTGATTCTCTCCGCACTGCAGCCGGAAACCGTTGCCGGCAGAATGACGGGCAAAGCGGAAACGCCCGCGCAGGAGGAATTGGAAGATGAATAAAAAGGGTAAGCTGTATATCATATCCGCCCCTTCGGGAACGGGGAAAAGCACGGTGATCCGGGAGCTTCTCAAGAAAAAGGACAACGCCTTTTTCTCCGTCTCCGCCACTACCCGGGAGCCCCGGGAGGGAGAGGTCAACGGCGTCAACTACTGGTTTTTGACCCGGCCGGAATTTGAGCGCATGGTGGAGGAAGGCGCCTTTCTGGAGCACGCCCAGTACGTGGGAAATTATTACGGCACGCCCCTGCAGCCCATTTTGGACAGTATGGCGGCGGGCAACGATGCCATACTGGACATTGAGGTCCAGGGCTTCCGGCAGATCAAGCAGAAGATGCCCGAAGCCGTCTCCATTTTTATCGTGCCGCCCAGCATGGAAGAGCTGGAGCGCCGGCTGCGCAGCCGGGGCACCGACTCGGAGGAGCGGATCCGCCAGCGGCTTGCCCAGGCGGAGCGGGAACTGGAAATGGCGCCCTTTTATGACAAGGTCGTGACCAACGACGTTGTGCAGCGAGTGACCGACGAGATCCTCGCTTTTATGGATCAATCCCGATAATTCGGTTTTTGAAATTTTTATTCGAGGTGTTTTGTTATGATGTTATATCCTTCTCTTCCTGAACTGTTAAAGCATGTCAACAGCCGTTACATGCTGGTCAACGCCATCGCCCACAGAGCCCGTGAACTGGAGGCGGAGGCGGAGCGCACGGAGACGCCCATGGAGAAAAAGGCCGTTTCCTGCGCCATTGATGAGATCGCAAGCGGCAAGTATGAGGTACACTACACCGAGCAGTGAGCGCGGACCTGGGGGATATCATGGAACAGGTGCAGACAGCAAAAATCGCGGTTTCGGCCGCTGTATATGCCATTGACAAGCCCTATTCCTATCGGATCACCCCGGCTTTTGCGGAGAAGATCCGGCCCGGTATGCGGGTCACGGTGCCTTTCGGACGGGGCAACCGCCACGTGGAAGGAGTCGTGCTGGCAACGGGCTGGGAGCCGGAGGGGGAAAAGCTCAAATCCATTGAGGCCCTTCTCGACCAGACGCCTGTCATCGAGCCCTGGCAGCTCAAGCTCGCTCTGTGGATGCGGGACCGCTTTTTCTGCACGGTCTACGAGGCCGTCAAGGCCATGCTGCCCGCCGGTATGTGGTTTAAGGACGGCAAGCGCCGGGTAAACGACAAAACGGTGGACATGGTCTCCCTGCTCATTCCGGGGGAGGAGGCCCTTTCTCTTGCGGAGAAAAAAGCAGGGCGTGCCCCCGCCCAGGCGGAGATCCTCCGCCTGCTGGCCCAGATCGGGGAGGGGAGCATCCCGGAGATCGCCTACTTTACCGGAGCATCCCGGCCCAGCTTCAACGCGCTGGTGAAAAGCGGCGTTCTGGAGCTGACCCGGCGGGAGGTTTTTCGCAGACCCGAGATCCGGGTGAGCGACGTCCCCGCGCCCATCGTCCTCAACAGCCAGCAGCAGGCGGTCTACGACGATCTGCTCCCGGTGCTGCAGGGCGGCAGGCCGGAGGCGGCGCTGCTGTACGGCGTGACGGGAAGCGGCAAGACCTCCATCTATATCCGACTGGTGGAGCAGGTGCTGAGGATGGGCCGCTCGGCGATCATCCTCGTGCCGGAAATTGCTCTGACGCCACAGCTGATGAGCCTTTTTGCCTCCTATTTCTCCGATAACGTGGCCGTCCTGCACAGCAGTCTCGGCATCGGAGAGCGGTACGATGAGTTCAAGCGCATCCGGGAGGGAAAAGTACACGTGGTGGTGGGCACCCGGTCAGCCGTGTTCGCTCCGGTCCGGGATCTGGGCCTTCTGATCATGGACGAGGAACACGAGCGGACCTATAAATCGGAAAACGCCCCCCGGTATCACGCCCGGGATATTGCGAAATACCGCTGTGCCCACGAAAACGCTCTGCTGCTGCTGGGCTCTGCCACGCCCTCGGTGGACAGCATGGCTGCCGCCAGGAGCGGGCGCTACCGGCTGTACAGTCTCAGCACCCGCTTTAACGAGCGGGCCATGCCATCCGTCCTCATCGCCGATATGCGGGAGGATCTGAAGGCGGGCCTGGACGGCACCGTCGGCACTGTCCTGCGCCAGGAGCTGGAGAAAAACCTCGCCGCCGGGGAGCAGAGCATTCTGTTTCTCAACCGCCGGGGAGCAAACTCCCTTGTGGCCTGCGGCGTATGCGGCTATACCTACACCTGCCCCAAGTGCAGCGTGTCTCTTACGTATCACTCCGCCAACCGGCGGCTGATGTGCCACTACTGCGGCTACTCCAGACCTGTGGACGAGCACTGTCCCGAATGCGGCGGCGCTCTGCGCTTCCTCGGCAGCGGCACCCAGAAGGTGCAGCAGGAGCTGGAGGAGCTGTTCCCCGGGGTTGGTGTGGTGCGGATGGA